>NZ_JAVDVA010000015.1:0-224398 GCF_031456635.1 Streptomyces sp. 3330 | reverse complement strand
AGCTCCTCGAGGACGAGGGCGTCGACAAGTTCGAGGCGTCCTGGAACGACCTGCTCAAGTCGACCGAGGCGGAGCTTCAGCGCCTCGCCCCCTCGGAGGGCTGAACTCTGTCGAGCAGCAATCCGCTGCGTGACCCCGCCGACCGACGGCTCCCGCGTATCGCGGGGCCGTCGGGCCTGGTCATCTTCGGCGTCACGGGCGATTTGTCCCGGAAGAAGCTCATGCCCGCCGTGTACGACCTCGCCAACCGGGGTCTGCTGCCGCCGGGCTTCTCGCTGGTCGGCTTCGCCCGCCGCGAGTGGGAGCACGAGGACTTCGCGCAGGAGGTCCACGACGCCGTCAAGGAGCACGCCCGTACGCCCTTCCGCGAGGAGGTCTGGCAGCAGCTCGTCCAGGGCATGCGCTTCGTGCAGGGCACCTTCGACGACGACGAGGCCTTCGAGCGGCTGCGCGGCACGATCGAGGAGCTCGACAAGGCGCAGGGCACGGGTGGCAACTTCGCCTTCTACCTGTCCGTGCCGCCGCGCTCCTTCCCGGTCGTCATCCAGCAGCTGAAGAAGCACGGGCTGGCCGACCAGAAGAACGGCTCCTGGCGCCGCGCGGTCATCGAGAAGCCCTTCGGGCACGACCTCGCCTCGGCCGAGGAGCTCAACAAGGTCGTCCACGAGGTCTTCGCGCCGGACCAGGTCTTCCGCATCGACCACTACCTGGGCAAGGAGACCGTCCAGAACATCCTGGCGCTCCGCTTCGCCAACACCATGTTCGAGCCGATCTGGAACCGGTCCTTCGTGGACCACGTGCAGATCACCATGGCCGAGGACATCGGCATCGGCGGCCGGGCCGGCTACTACGACGGCATCGGCGCCGCCCGCGACGTCATCCAGAACCACCTGCTCCAGCTGATGGCGCTCACGGCCATGGAGGAGCCCTCCTCCTTCGACGCGGACGCGCTGGCCGCCGAGAAGACCAAGGTGCTCGGCGCCGTGCGGCTGCCGAAGGACCTGGGCAGCGCCACCGTGCGCGGCCAGTACGCGGCCGGGTGGCAGGGCGGCGAGAAGGCCGTCGGCTACCTCGAGGAAGACGGCATCGACCCCAAGTCGAAGACCGACACCTACGCGGCGATCAAGGTGGGCGTCGACAACCGCCGCTGGGCGGGCGTCCCCTTCTACCTGCGCACCGGCAAGCGCCTCGGCCGCCGGGTCACCGAGATCGCGGTGGTCTTCCAGCGCGCCCCGCACTCGCCCTTCGACTCCACGGCCACCGAGGAGCTCGGCGCCAACGCGATCGTCATCCGCGTCCAGCCGGACGAGGGCATCACGGTCCGCTTCGGCTCGAAGGTGCCCGGCACCTCGATGGAGATCCGGGACGTGTCGATGGACTTCGCCTACGGCGAGTCGTTCACGGAGTCCTCCCCCGAGGCGTACGAGCGCCTGATCCTCGACGTGCTGCTGGGCGACTCGAACCTCTTCCCCCGCACGGAAGAGGTGGAGCTGTCCTGGAAGATCCTCGACCCGATCGAGCGCTACTGGGACAAGAACGGCAAGCCCGCCCAGTACCCGTCGGGCACGTGGGGGCCGGTCGAGGCCGACGAGATGCTCGAGCGAGACGGACGGAGCTGGCGCCGGCCATGAAGACAGACCTCACGGACACCACCGCCAGCAAGATCAACAAGGCCCTGGTGCAGGGCAGGCGCGCGATCGGCACGCCCGCGGTCGGGATGGTGCTCACCCTCGTCGTCGTCACGGACGAGGAGAACGCCTACGACGCCCTGAAGGCCGCCAACGACGCGTCGCGCGAGCACCCCTCGCGCACCCTCGTGGTCATCAAGCGCGTCTCGCGTTCCCCCCGGGGCCGCACCCAGTCCCGCCTCGACGCCGAGGTACGGCTGGGCGCCGACGCGGGCAGCGGCGAGACGGTGATCCTCCGGCTGTACGGCGAGGTCTCCGACCACGCCCAGTCCGTCGTCCTGCCGCTGCTGCTGCCGGACGCGCCGGTGGTGGTCTGGTGGTCGGTGGACGCCCCGCGCGACCCGGCGGGCGACCCGCTGGGCGCCCTGGGCCAGCGCCGGGTCACCGACAGCTACGCCGCCGAGAAGCCCGTCAACGAGCTGCGGGCCCGTGCCGAGAGCTACGAACCGGGCGACACCGACCTGGCGTGGGCCCGGATCACGCCGTGGCGCTCGATGCTGGCCGCCGCCCTCGACCAGGTCAGCTGCGAGATCGTCTCCGCCGAGGTGGCGGGCGAGGAGTCCAACCCGAGCGTCGAGCTGCTCGCCATGTGGCTCGCCGACCGGCTCCACGTGCACGTCCGCCGCGCGATCTCGGCCGGTCCCGGTCTCACCCAGGTCCGGATGGAGACCACCGGCGGTCCGATCACCCTGCACCGGTCGGACGGCGCGATGGCCACGCTGGCGCTGCCGGGCCAGCCGGACCGCGCGGTGGCGCTCAAGCGCCGCGAGACGTCCGAGCTGCTCGCGGAGGAGCTGCGCAGGCTCGACCCCGACGACACGTACGCGTCCGCCCTGCGGTTCGGCGTGGACCGGCTGGGCGGTATCCAGTCGGCCGCCGAGCGCGAGGCGGAGCGGGCCTCGGCCGCCGGCCGTCCCGCCCCGTCCCTCCCGGTGCGCGCGGTGCCGGACCCGGCGTCCGCGGACCGTGACGCCGTGCCGGCCCCGCCGGCCGCCGCCCCGGCGTCCGCCGCCCCCGCGGGCCACGGCGACGCCGACCGGCCGTCTCCGGCGCAGATGCCCCCGGTCAGGAAAGCGGATCCGCAGTGAGCACTCCCCAGCTGGTCGTGCACCACGACAAGGAACTGATGGCGCAGGCCGCCGCGGCCCGCCTCATCACGAAGATCGTGGATGCCCAGGCGTCCCGTGGCCAGGCGTCCGTGGTCCTCACGGGCGGTCGCAACGGCAACGGCCTGCTGGCCGCGCTGGCCGCCGCGCCCGCCCGTGACGCCGTCGACTGGGCGCGGCTCGACCTGTGGTGGGGCGACGAGCGCTTCCTGCCCGAGGGCGACCCGGAGCGCAATGTCACGCAGGCCCGTGAGGCCCTGCTGGACTCCGTGCCGGTGGACCCGAAGCGCGTGCACGCCATGCCCGCGTCCGACGGTCCGTACGGCGCCGACGTGGAGGCGGCCGCGGCCGCCTACGCGGAGGAGCTGGCCCGCGCGGCCGGCCCCGAGAACCACGGCGACGTGCCCGCCTTCGACGTCCTGATGCTGGGCGTCGGCCCGGACACCCATGTGGCCTCGCTCTTCCCGGAGCTGCCGGCCGTGCGGGAGACCGAGCGCACCGTGGTGGGCGTGCGCGGCGCGCCCAAGCCCCCGCCGACCCGGGTCACGCTGACCCTCCCGGCGATCCGGGCGGCCCGTGAGGTGTGGCTGCTCGCGGCCGGCGAGGACAAGGCACAGGCCGCGGCGATCGCGCTGTCGGGCGCGGGCGAGATCCAGGCCCCCGCGGCGGGCGCCCGGGGCCGCTCCCGCACCCTGTGGCTGCTGGACACGGCGGCCGCCTCCCGGCTCCCGAGATCGCTGTACCCCGCGGCGTCCGCCTGACGGTCGGCGCCGCTCGCTCCACGGAACCCGTACGGTCGACCGCCGTACGGGTTCCGCGCGTTGCGGGCCCGCCCAGGACTACGACCCGTACGGGTTGCCCCGGGTGTA
Organism: Streptomyces sp. 3330; assembly: GCF_031456635.1. Classification (NCBI taxonomy): domain Bacteria; kingdom Bacillati; phylum Actinomycetota; class Actinomycetes; order Kitasatosporales; family Streptomycetaceae; genus Streptomyces; species Streptomyces sp. 3330. Next base: position 220,735 of record NZ_JAVDVA010000015.1, on the reverse strand, counting down.
CGGCTGCCCCTGGCCCGGCGCGCAGGGGTGACCGTACGGTGCGCCGTGCGGGTGGCCGTACGGGTTTCGCTGCGGCGGGATCCCGGCATGCGCCCCGGCAGGCGTCGGCGGCAGGGTGGCCGGGTGGGCCGCCAGCCGGATGCCGTACCGCCGCTTCAGCCGGCGGATCTCCAGCAGGGCGATCGCCGTGACCGTCACCGGTGCGCCCAGGATGAAGACGACGCCCATGGTGAGGCTGAGGCCGTGCAGGTCACCGGTGACCAGATCGGGGACGGCCATCAGCCAGGTCGTCACCGTGGCGAGCAGCGGCGGCAGACAGCGGTGCACCGCGGCGGAGCCGAAGAAGTTCCCGGAGAGCCGCACGGCCCCGGCGATCACGAAGAAGGCCATCCAGAGGCCCACCAGGGTGAGCAGCATCCGCGGCACCAGCCCGGCCATCTCGCTCGACCGGAAGATCCCCACGGTCGTCAGGACGCAGCCGATGAAGAGCAGCAGCAGCTTGAGCGAGTCGACGAGAGGCGTCCTCAGCTGCCGTACGGTGCCGGTGCGCCGCCACACGAAGAGCATCGCGCCGACCGTGACCGGGGTGAGGAAGAACAGCACGGCAGAGGCGATCGCCGTGTTCTCCAGCATCTCCTCGAAGGCGAAGCCGCCCTCGACGAAGGTGTAGACGCCGACCGCCGCAACCGCCCCGGCGACGACCCTGCCGCGCTTGAGCCGCTCCACCGTCGGATCGAGCGCCGCGGGTATCCACGCCGGATGGAACACCGCCCAGGCCACCTTGTGGGGCTTCAGGAACGAGCGGACGGACAGCGAGCCGTCCGTCCAACTCCTGCGTGTACCGGTCACGTTGCTCTCCCCCGAGAGATCGGACGCATGATCGCCGGGGAGTCTACGGCAAGCGGACGGCCGACCGCCGCCCGCTTCCCGCTCCGTCTGGCCGCCGCCCGTCCGTGCGCCTGCCCGGCGGGCGCGCGTACGACCGGTGACCGCTAGCGGCCGCGCAGCTCCCGGTACTTGGCGACCAGGGCCTTGGTGGACGCGTCCAGGCCGGGGACCTCGGCGCCCTCGGTGAGGGCGGGTTCGACGCGCTTGGCGAGCACCTTGCCGAGCTCCACGCCCCACTGGTCGAAGGAGTCGATGTTCCACACCGCGCCCTGCACGAAGACCTTGTGCTCGTAGAGCGCGACGAGCTGGCCGAGGACCGAGGGGGTCAGTTCACGGGCGAGGATCGTGGTCGTGGGGTGGTCGCCCTTGAACGTCTTGTGGGCGACCAGTTCCTCCGGCACGCCCTCGGCGCGCACCTCCTCGGGCGTCTTGCCGAAGGCCAGCGCCTGGGTCTGCGCGAAGAAGTTCGCCATGAGCAGGTCGTGCTGCGCCTTCAGTTCGTCGCTCAGCTCGGCGGCCGGCTCGGCGAAGCCGATGAAGTCGGCCGGGATGAGCTTCGTGCCCTGGTGGATGAGCTGGTAGTAGGCGTGCTGCCCGTTGGTCCCCGGCGTGCCCCAGACGATCGGGCCGGTCTGCCAGTCGACCCGCTTGCCGTCCCGGTCGACGGACTTGCCGTTGGACTCCATGTCCAACTGCTGGAGGTAGGCGGCGAACTTGGACAGATAGTGGCTGTAGGGCAGCACGGCATGCGACTGGGCGTCGTGGAAGTTGCCGTACCAGATGCCCAACAGGCCGAGCAGCAAAGGCACGTTGGACTCGGCGGGCGCGGTCCTGAAGTGCTCGTCGACGAGGTGGAAGCCGTCCAGCATCTCGCGGAAGCGGTCCGGCCCGATGGCGATCATCAGCGACAGGCCGATCGCCGAATCGTAGGAGTAGCGGCCGCCGACCCAGTCCCAGAACTCGAACATGTTGGCCGTGTCGATACCGAAGTCCGCGACCTTCTCGGCGTTCGTCGACAGGGCGACGAAGTGCTGGGCGACGGCCGTGTCGTCACCACCGAGCGCGTCCAGCAGCCAGCTGCGGGCCGAGGTCGCGTTGGTGATCGTCTCGATGGTGGTGAAGGTCTTCGACGCGATGATGAACAGCGTCTCCGCCGGGTCCAGGTCGCGGGTGGCCTCGTGCAGGTCGGCGCCGTCCACGTTGGACACGAAGCGGACCGTGAGGTCACGGTCGGTGAAGCCGCGCAGCACCTCGTAGGCCATCGCCGGGCCGAGGTCGGAGCCGCCGATGCCGATGTTCACCACGTTGCGGATACGCCGGCCGGTGTGGCCGGTCCAGGCGCCGGAGCGGACGCGCTCGGCGAAGCCGGCCATCTTGTCGAGGACGGCGTGCACCGCCGGGACGACGTTCTCCCCGTCGACCTCGATCACCGCGTCGCGCGGGGCGCGCAGGGCCGTGTGCAGAACGGCACGGTCCTCGGTGGTGTTGATCTTCTCGCCCCGGAACATCGCGTCCCTGAGGCCGAAGACATCGGTGGTGACGGCCAGTTCGCGCAGGAGCCGCAGCGTCTCGTCGGTGACGAGGTGCTTGGAGTAGTCGATGTGCAGGTCACCGACCCGCAGGGTGTATCCCGCGCCGCGCTCGGGGTCGGCGGCGAACAGCTCCCGCAGCCGCACCTCGCCGAGTTCCTCGCGGTGTTTGGCCAGAGCGGTCCACTCGGGCGTCTGGTTGAGCCTCGTACGGCCGTCTGCGTTCATGTCGGACTTCAGCCCTCTTTCCTCATCTGTCCGTGCTGCGCACGCCTTGCCCCGCCGGTTCCAACCTAGTTGATCAGCGCGTCGGGTGAGCGGACGTGCCACGGTCGTACAGGGCACCAACAGATACGTCCGCCCGGCCCACGGGTATCAACGCGGCGCCGGCGAGTGCGCACGGGCGCAAGATCGGGCGGCGGTGCGGCACGCGGGAACGGACCGCCCGGCGATCCCCGGCCGGGTGACGGGTCATCAGGCGGGCGGAGCCCCGCCGAGTGCCCCGGGGTCGCCGGGGCGCGCCGCACGGGCGGGTGGAGGGCACGACGGACGGACGGTCCACGGTCGACCGCGCGTCCGTGCGCGAAACACATCCGGCCAGGCACCCTCGGGTACCCGGCCGGTCTCGATCGTCAGATCTCGCCCCGCAGTTTGGCGAGCGCCTCGGCGAGGATCGCCTCGCCGTCCGCGTCGCTGCGCCGCTCCCGCACATAGGCGAGGTGCGTCTTGTAGGGCTCGGTGCGCGGGGGGGCCGGAGGGTTGTCCCGGTCCTGCCCGGCGGGAAAGCCGCAGCGCGGGCAGTCCCAGGTGTCGGGAACCTGCGCGTCGCTGGCGAAGCTGGGCACCGTCTCGTGTCCGTTGGAGCACCAGAAGGAGATGCGCAGACGCGGCGCGGACTCGCCCCGCTCGGCCTCGCCCATCGGCCCCGCCCCGACCCGGCTTCCTCGGATCGCGTTGCCACTTGCCACGGTCGTAACTCCCTGCGTGATGGTGCCGCAAAGCGAGTCGGCGTTTCGCTTCGCTGCGAGCGCCTCAGTCTACGTAAGGCCCAACGCGCGTCCAGTGATTGGAGTTACAGCTCCCACACCTAGACGCAAGCCCCATGATAGGCCGCGCTCAGCTGCGCGTACCGTACATGGGGCCTTACGTACCGGAATGTGTGTGACTGTGTGAAGCTGATCAGCTGTTCGTCTTCATCACGATGCCGAGAACGATGATGCAGGCGAACCACAGCAGACCGATCACGACGGTGATGCGGTCGAGGTTGCGCTCGGCGACCGAGGAGCCGCCGACGGAGGACTGCATGCCGCCACCGAACATGTCGGAGAGGCCGCCGCCCTTCCCCTTGTGCATCAGCACCAGCAGCATCAGCAGCAGGCTGAAGACGATCAGGGCGATCGAGAACCCCAAAACCACGGCTGGACCAACTTCCTCGGATTCGGATAACGACTCGGACGAACGACGGGGGCATAGCGACAACCGCTATGCCCCCGCAAGGGTACGACGGATCGCCGCTACCGCATACTCACAGCTCGGATCACTGGTCGCGGAAGCGCACGATCTTGACGAACTCGTCGGCGTCCAGCGAGGCGCCGCCGACCAGTGCGCCGTCGATGTCGGCCTGCGCCATGATCTCGGCGACGTTGCCGGACTTCACGGAGCCGCCGTACTGGATGCGGACCTTGTCGGCCAGCTCCTGGGTGTAGAGCTCGGCGATCTTGCCGCGGATGGCGGCGCAGACCTCCTGCGCGTCCTCGGCGCCGCAGACCTTGCCGGTGCCGATGGCCCAGACGGGCTCGTAGGCGATCACGATGGTCTCGGCCTGCTCGGCCGGGAGGTCCTTCAGACCGCCCTCGACCTGGGCGAGGGTGTGGGAGACGTGGTTGCCCGCCTCGCGGACGTCCAGCTCCTCGCCGACGCACAGGATCGGGGTCAGGCCGTGCTTGTAGGCGGCCTTGACCTTGGCGTTCACGAGCTCGTCGGTCTCGTTGTGGTACTGACGGCGCTCGGAGTGGCCGATCGCCACGAACGTGCACTTCAGCTTGGCGAGCATCGAGCCGGAGATCTCACCGGTGTAGGCGCCCGAGTCGTGCGCCGAGATGTCCTGGGCGCCGTACTTGATCTTCAGCTTGTCGCCGTCGACCAGGGTCTGCACGGAGCGCAGGTCGGTGAAGGGCGGCAGGACGGCGACCTCGACGGCGTCGTGGTCCTTGTCGGCCAGGGCGAAGGCGAGCTTCTGGACGTGGGCGATGGCCTCGAGATGGTTGAGGTTCATCTTCCAGTTGCCCGCCATCAGCGGCGTACGAGTGGTCATACGGGGTCAGCCCTCCAGTGCGGCGAGGCCGGGGAGCGTCTTGCCCTCGAGGTATTCGAGGGAGGCGCCACCACCGGTCGAGATGTGGCCGAATGCGTTCTCGTCGAAGCCCAGGAGGCGGACGGCCGCGGCGGAGTCGCCACCGCCGACGACCGTGAAAGCCGGGGAGTCGATGAGGGCCTGGGCGACCGCCTTGGTGCCCTCGGCGTAGTCGGGGTGCTCGAAGACGCCCATGGGGCCGTTCCAGAAGACGGTGCCGGCGTCGGCGACCTTCGAGGCGTACAGCTTGCGGGTCTCGGGACCGATGTCCAGACCCTCCTGGTCGGCGGGGATCGCGTCCGCGGCGACGGTGGTGGGGTTCGTCGGGGCCTTGGCCTTCAGGTCCGGGAACTCGGTGGAGACGAGCACGTCGACGGGCAGGACCAGCTCCACGCCGGTCTTCTCCGCGCGCGCGATGTACTCCCGCACGGCCGGGACCTGGTCCTCCTGGAGGAGCGAGATGCCGACCTCGTGGCCCTGGGCCTTGAGGAAGGTGTAGGCCATGCCGCCGCCGATGAGGATGCGGTCGGCCTTGCCGAGCAGCTGGTCGATGACGGCGAGCTTGTCGGAGACCTTGGCGCCGCCGAGGGCGACGACGTAGGGCCGCTTGACGTCCTCGGTGAGCCGCTTCAGGACGCCGACCTCGGTGGCGATCAGGAAGCCGGCCGCGTGCGGCAGCCGCGCCGGGAGGTCGTAGACGGAGGCGTGCTTGCGGTGCACCGCCCCGAACCCGTCGCCGACGTAGAGGTCGGCGAGTTCCGCGAGCAGGTCGGCGAAGGCGCCGCGCTCGGCGTCGTCCTTGCTGGTCTCGCCCGCGTTGAAACGCAGGTTCTCGATGACGGCGACCTGGCCGTCGGCGAGGCCGGCGACCGTGGACCGCGCGGACTCGCCGACCGTGTCGGTCGCGAAGGCCACGGCGGAGCCGAGGAGTTCGCCCAGCCGGTCGGCGGCGGGGGCGAGGGAGAAGGCCGGGTCCGGCGCGCCCTTGGGGCGGCCCAGGTGCGAGGCGACGACCACCTTGGCGCCCGCGTCCGCGAGGGCCTTGACGGTGGGCAGGACGGCGCGGATGCGGCCGTCGTCGGTGATGGTGCCGCCGTCGAGCGGCACGTTGAGGTCGGCGCGGACGAAGACCCGCTTGCCTGCGACGCCTTCGGCGAGAAGTTCGTCGATCGTCTTCATTACGGGGGCTCCTGAGGAGGGCTCGTGGTGCTCGTGATCACTCGTGGTCGCCGGCGACCGTGAGAAAGGCTGATCCGTACGTGCGTCAGGGCTCAAGCGGCGCGTCCCTGCGCCGCCCGAGCCCTGAACTCACATCAAGGTGCCTGATCCGACGATCAGAGCTGGTTGCCGACGAAGACCGTCAGGTCGACGAGGCGGTTGGAGTAGCCCCACTCGTTGTCGTACCAGCCGAGGATCTTCACCGAGTTGCCCTCCTGGACCATGGTCAGGGAGGAGTCGAAGGTGCAGGAGGCCGGGTCGCTGACGATGTCGGAGGAGACGATCGGGTCCTCGGTGTAGGCCAGGTAGCCCTTGAGGTCGCCGTCCTCGGAGGCCTTCTTGAACGCGGCGTTGACCTCGTCCTTGGTGACCTCGCGCTGGAGCGTCACGACCAGGTCGGTGGCCGAGCCGGTCGGGACCGGGACGCGCATGGCGATGCCGTCCAGCTTGCCCTTGAGCTGGGGAAGGACCAGGGCGGTGGCCTTGGCGGCGCCCGTCGTGGTCGGGATGATGTTCTCGGCGGCGGCGCGGGCGCGACGCAGGTCCGAGTGCGGGAAGTCCAGGATGCGCTGGTCGTTGGTGTACGCGTGGACCGTCGTCATCAGACCCTTGACGATGCCGAAGTTCTCGTCGAGGACCTTGGCCATCGGCGCCACACAGTTGGTGGTGCAGGAGGCGTTGGAGATGACGTGGTGGTTGGCCGCGTCGTACTTGTCCTGGTTGACGCCCATCACGATGGTGATGTCCTCGTCCTTGGCCGGAGCCGAGATGAGGACCTTCTTGGCGCCGCCTGCGATGTGCTTCTCGGCGTCGGCCTTCTTGGTGAAGATGCCGGTCGACTCGATCACGATGTCGACGCCCAGGTCGCCCCACGGGATGTCCGCCGGGTTGCGCTCGGACAGCACCTTGATGGTGTGACCGTCGACGGTGATCGTGTCGGCGGTGTGCGACACCTCGGCCTTGAGGCGGCCCAGGATGGTGTCGTACTTGAGCAGATGTGCGGTGGTCGCGGTGTCACCCAGGTCGTTGACAGCCACGATCTCGATGTCAGCACCCTGCTCCAGCAGCGCGCGGAAGTAGTTACGACCGATGCGGCCAAAGCCGTTGATGCCTACGCGGATCGTCACGAACCGATCTCCTCGTTGGTACGCCGGCTATGCGGTGCCGGCGAGCTGTATTTGGGATGTCCCCGACCACCCACGACCCTACCTCTCCGAGGCCGCCGGAGTGACATCGACTTCGCCCATACACGGCACGGCGGCCCGTACCCGTCAGTAGGGGTACGGACCGCCCGGACCGGAAGGGCCGATCGCCCGATGTGGTTACGAACGGCCACCCCGAGTTGACAACCGGTGCTCAGTCCTCAAGTGAGTCGAGCGCCTTTCCGATGAGCGCGACCCGGTCGGCCGCCGCGGTGAGGTGCTCCAGGCCGAAGCCCAGCAGCACGGTGTCGTCGGTGGTGACCGCTCCGTACGTCCGGAACAGGGCGCCGGTGCGCGTCCAGTCCTTCAGGACGGCCGGGCTGCCCGCGGGCGGACCCGCGACCCGCCAGGCGCCGAGCGAGGTCTCGAAGCCCTCGGTCTCGGTGGCGGCGCCGCCGACGACCAGCGAGGCGTCGTCCACGAGGACGCCGTGGCCGCCGCTGCCGGGGTCGGTGACGTAGGCGATCGAGACCTCGACCTGCTTGCCCGCGTAGCCGCTCAGGTCGAAGTTCACCTGCTGCCAGCCGCTGGAGGCGCCGGTGAGGGCGTTCCAGGACCCGGTGGTGCCGGTCGCGGTGCAGTCGCCCGCGCCCAGGGTCAGGTAGTGCCGCAGCCACGGGTGTTCCCCGATGTAGAAGCCGCCGCCGCACTCCGCGGGGACGGCGGTGCTGCTGGCGCCGCCCGCCTCGGGGAGCGTCGTCCAGTCGTCGGCGCCGACCGTGTGGATCTCGACGATCGCGTTGTCGTAGCCGGGCTCGGTGTCCCACAGCAGCCGGGTGCGCAGCGCCGGCTTGCTCGCCGCGCCGACACCGGTGAGGTCGACGGTGCGGGTGAGGCGCTTGTAGGCGTCGTCGGTGTGCACGGCGGCGGCCATGTACGAGCCCGTGAACGGCCCGTACGGGTTGACCGTCCCGGCGAACTGGCCGGCTCCCGCGCTGGCGAACTGCGGGTACGTGGCGGCCGGCAGCTCGTCCGAGGTGACCCCGTAGGTGCCCGCCCGGTCGAGCGGGTTGCCGGCGGCCGGGCCGAGGGCCCCGCCGGCGCCCGCCAGCCCGCCGGAGCCGGTGAAGCCGGTGGCGCCCGGAGTGGACGTACGGGAGTAGGCGCCCAGGTAGTACTGGCTGAAGTCGTTCGACGGGGTGCCGTCGCCGAGGTCGACGCTGCCGCCGGCCAGCTCGCCGGCCTCGATCAGCTTGCCGCCCTCGTTGAGGAAGGCGCGCAGTTCGAGCTGGGTCGGATTGCCGGGGACGCTCGCGCCCGTGTAGTGGACGACCGTGTCGAAGTGGCTCAGCACGCCGAGCGCGTCGGGCGCGCCCTGGGTGGCGACGTCCCAGACGATCGCCCTGCGGCCGTTGGCCTTCAGCGCGTCGACATAGGTCTGCGCCTGGGTGGCTGCGGCGCCTTCCTCGGCCACGACGAGGGTGTCGGCCTTGGACCGCGCGGCGACGGTGTAGGTGAAGTGGGCGCTGGAGACCTTCTTGCCGTTCCTGGTCTCGCCCGTGAACCACACCTCGACCTTGTCGCCGGGGGCGCCGCCCCGCACCTTGGCCCGGTACTCGTCGTAGTAGAGGTTGTCGTCACCGCCGAAGGTCTCGCCGCCCTTCCAGGCCCTGAGCGCCTGGTCCCGCGTGCGGCCGCCGTTGACGCGGTACTTGAGTTCCTTGTCGCGGACCGCCTTGCGCGCGACGACGGAGACCTCCTGGTCGGTGCCGCGCGCGTACGAGGTGGTGAACGGCGCCGGGGTGAAGTCGGCGGCGGACAGGCCGACCGAGGACTTCGGCTGGTCGGGCCGCGCCGCGGACTCCGCGACGGAGAGCGCGAACGGGACGTTCTTGGCGAACTCGTCCTGGATCAGCTTCTCGTCGTCCGGGAAGTTGAAGACCGACTGGCAGTCGGAGGCGTTCCACTGGTCGTTCGGGTCGATGCCCGACGCGGTCTGGCAGGTCGACATCTCGGGGGTGAACATCGCCGTGCCGTTGACGTTCGCCGCGTGCCCGTCGGCCTCGCCGTTCGTCGTGTACAACTCCGAGGAGACCTGCGGGTGGTAGCCCGGGACCGCGGAGTTGTCGGGGGTGCCGGCGAGCGCCTTGTAGACGACGTCGTCCGGGGTGTCGGTCGCGACCTGCCAGCCGACGCCGTAGAGCAGCAGTTCGGCGGCGGAGTGGTAGTTGATGCCGTACGTGAACCCGATCCGCTTCTCGAACGCGTCGAGCGCCTTGGTCTCGGGTTCGGAGCCGGGGCTCGCGCCGCGGTAGGTCTGGCTGGTGGGGTTCGGGGACGAACCCTCGTCGTCGTAGCCCCACTTGTAGGGGAAGTTGCGGTTGAGGTCGACGCCGTCGCCGGTGGAGATCGCGCCGTCGCCGTTGACGTCCCGCAGGTTCTTGCGCCACAGGCGGTTGTCGGTGTCCGCGAAGGTGTAGTCGTAGCCGTCGGGGTTGGCCGACAGGACGAACCACAGCTCGCTGGAGTCGACGATCTTCTTGACGCGCCGGTCGGTCCGGTAGCCGTCCAGGTAGTAGTGCATGAGCCGCCGGGTCATCTCCGGCGTGATCCACTCCCGCGCGTGCTGGTTGGACATGTAGAGGACCGAGGGCTTGGAGCCGTCCGCGGACTTCTTCGCGTTCTTGGTCAGTTTGAGCGCGAGGATGTCCTGGCCCCCGACCGTCCTGCCGATGGAGACGACCTTGGTGAGGCCGGGATTCTCCCGGGCGGTGCGGAGGATCTCCTCCTGGAGACCGCCGCTGCCGCTGTACGGCCGGAAAACGCCGTCGGCGGCGGCCTCGACGCGGTTCTCCGCCTTGGCCGAGAGCGTGTGCTCGGTGAGGGCGACGCCCTGCTTCTCCAGCTTCTTCGCCTGCTTGTCGGTGAGGTAGACCTCGACCGTCGCGGCGCCCTTCTCGGGCGCCTGCTCGCTGAGTTCGTGACCGTCCTGGCCGGCCGCCAGCAGCAGGGGTACCTGCTGCTTGGTGACCTCGGCGCGGAAGACCTTGACCTCGTCCGCGTCGGGCTCCGGTGTGGTGCCGGGCTGTGCCTGGGCGATGGGCGCGAGTGCCGCTCCGCCGAGCAGCAGCGCGCCGACAGCGAGGATCGATCTCGCTCTTCGTCTCATGAACCCCCCTAGCCTGAGTCCGCCCCAGCAGCGAACTCTGCCAGGCTCATGACAGTTCATGATCCAGTCAAGAGCGCCTCAAAGCCACGCAAACGCCGGTGGTATCACCCGAAAGGGCGATACCACCGGCGTTCTGAGAAGGCGTCAGCGGAACCGTGGGTCAGCCGACCAGGTTGTCGGCGAGCTCGTCGCTGAGGTTCGCGTCCGTGCCCGCGATACCGAGGTCGGAGGCCCGCTTGTCGGCCATCGCCAGCAGCCGGCGGATCCGCCCGGCGACCGCGTCCTTCGTCAGCGGCGGGTCGGCGAGCGCGCCCAGCTCCTCCAGGGAGGCCTGCTTGTGGTCCATGCGGAGCCGGCCGGCCGCCGCGAGGTGCTCGGGCACGTCGTCGCCAAGGATCTCCAGCGCCCGCTGGACACGGGCCCCGGCGGCGACGGCCGCCCGCGCCGAGCGGCGCAGGTTGGCGTCGTCGAAGTTCGCGAGACGGTTCGCCGTGGCCCGCACCTCGCGGCGCATCCGGCGCTCCTCCCAGGCCAGCACCGACTCGTGCGCCCCCAGGCGGGTGAGCAGCGCGCCGATCGCGTCGCCGTCTCGGACCACGACCCGGTCGACCCCGCGCACCTCACGGGCCTTCGCCGCGATGGACAGCCGCCGGGCGGCGCCGACCAGCGCGAGCGCCGCCTCCGGGCCCGGGCAGGTCACCTCGAGTGAGGACGAGCGGCCGGGCTCGGTGAGCGAGCCGTGTGCCAGGAAGGCCCCGCGCCAGGCCGCCTCCGCGTCACAGGTCGCGCCGGAGACCACCTGCGGGGGCAACCCCCGGATGGGGCGACCGCGGCCGTCGACGAGTCCCGTCTGCCGGGCCAGCTGGTCGCCGCCCGCGACCACCCGCACCACATAGCGCGAGCCGCGCCGCAGACCGCCCGGGGCCATCACGATCAGCTCCGAGCTGTGGCCGAAGATCTCCAGAATGTCCCGCTTGAGCCGGCGGGCCGCCATCGCGGTGTCCAGCTCCGCCTCGATCACGATCCGCCCGCTCACCAGGTGGAGGCCGCCGGCGAACCGCAGAACAGCGGAGACCTCCGCCTTTCTACAGCAGGTCCGGGTGACGGGGAGCCGGGAGATCTCGTCCTTCACCGCTGCCGTCATCGCCATGGGCCGATCCTTCCATGCATCCGAAAAATACGGTCGTACGCGGCAGCCAACAGCTCCGGGTCATGCCTCGGGGTTCCGTCGGGCCGGGCCACCGGCGCCAGCTCGACCGCGGCGCCGAACCGTGTGGCGGCGTCGGTCAGCGAGTCGCGGTCGGGCACGGCGGCCACGTCGGCCAGCACCACGTCCAGGGCGAGTTTAGGGGCGTGTCGTCCCAAAACCTCCAAATGACGCTGCGGGGAGAAGCCGTCGGTTTCTCCGGGCTGCGGGGCGAGGTTCAAGGAGAGCACCCGACGCGCCTTCGTCTCCATGAGCGCGTCCAGCAGATCCGGCACCAGCAGGTGCGGCATCACCGAGGAGAACCAGGACCCGGGCCCGAGCACCACCCAGTCGGCGTCCAGGACGGCCTCGACCGCCTCGGGGACCGCCGGCGGGTCGTTCGGCACCAGGTGCACCGACTGCACCTCGCCGGGCGTCAACGCCACCGTCGCCTGTCCGCGGACGGTGTCGACGTCGTCCGGCCGCTCCGGATCGTGGCCCTTGACCAGCGCCTGGAGCTCCAGCGGCACGGCGGACATGGGCAGCACCCGCCCCTGCGCGCCCAGCAGCTTGCCGACCAGGTCCAGCGCCTGGACGTGGTCGCCGAGCTGCTCCCACAGGGCGACGATCAGCAGATTGCCCACCGCGTGGCCGTTGATCTCGCCCTGCGACTGGAAACGGTGCTGGATGACCCTGGCCCAGGTCTGGCCCCAGTCGTCGTCACCGCACAGCGCGGCCAGCGCCTTGCGCAGGTCACCGGGCGGCAGCACGCCCAGCTCCTCACGCAGCCGTCCGCTGGAACCGCCGTCGTCCGCCACCGTGACGACGCCGGTGAGGTCGCCGGTGATCCGGCGCAGCGCGGTGAGCGAGGCCGACAGCCCCATGCCGCCGCCGAGGGCGACGACCTTGGGCTGGGTGCCGCGGCGCCGCGGCTTGCCGCCGCGTGCCTCGACCGACCGGACCACGCGCCCGTCGGCCGCGTTCCTGCGCAGTCGGCCGAGCCGTGGAGAACGTCCTGTCATTCCCGTCCCATGTCCCGGTGCACGACCACCGTCTCCACGCCCTCGGCCGCGAGACGCGCGGCGAGCTTCTCCGACATGGCCACCGAGCGGTGCTTGCCGCCCGTACAGCCGACCGCGATGGTCACATAGCGCTTGCCCTCCCGGCGGTACCCCGCCGCGACCAGCTGCAGGAGCTCGGCGTACCGGTCGAGGAACTCCTTGGCGCCGGGCTGGTTGAGGACGTACGCCGACACCTCCTCGTTGAGGCCGGTGTAGGGGCGCAGCTCCGGGACCCAGTGCGGGTTGGGCAGGAAGCGCATGTCGACGACCAGGTCGGCGTCGACCGGCAGACCGTACTTGAAGCCGAAGGACATCACGGTGGCCCGCAGCTCGGGCTCCTCGTCGCCGGCGAACTGGGCGTCCATCTTGGCGCGCAGCTCGTGCACGTTGAGGCTGGAGGTGTCGATCACCAGGTCGGCGTCGCCGCGCAGCTCCCGCAGCAGCTCGCGCTCGGCGTCGATGCCGTCGACGATGCGGCCGTCGCCCTGCAGGGGGTGCGGGCGGCGCACCGACTCGAAGCGGCGCACCAGGGCGTCGTCGGAGGACTCCAGGAAGACGATCCGCCGGGTGACGCTCTTCGACTCGAGGTCGGCGAGGGACTCGCGGAGGTTGTCGAAGAAGCGCCGGCCGCGGACGTCGACGACGACCGCGATCCGCGCCACGTTGCCCTGGGAGCGGGCGCCCAGCTCCACCATGGTGGGGATCAGGGCGGGCGGGAGGTTGTCGACGACGAACCAGCCGAGGTCCTCCAGACACTTGGCTGCGGTCGAGCGGCCGGCTCCGGACATGCCGGAGATGATCACCAGCTCGGGGATGGCCGCGTCGGGGATCCCGGGCGGTGTGGCGTCCGTACTCACCTGTGCTCCGTCTTCCTGGCGTACTTCTTGCTGAGGGCTGTCGGGGACCGCGGGGTGCGTGGTGGAATCCTCGCCTGATTCCCTGGGTCCCTGCTGGGGCGCGGCTGTGGGCACAGTAGTGGGCGCCTGTTCCTGCTCCGCCGTGGGGTGTGCGTCGTGCTCGGTCATGTCTCCTGCCCCCGTCGTTCTTCCGGGGCGCCCGTCGTCACGGGATCTCCGGGGGAACCCGCCGTCGTCCCGGGTTCCTCATCATCAATGATCTCTCCGGTCGCCGTGTTCACGGCGGGGGCGGGCGAGGCCGCCCGGGCGAGGGCCGCGGCGATGGTCTCGGCCGTCTTGCGGCCTATGCCCGGAACCTCGCAGATCTGGTCGATCGTCGCGGCCCGGAGCCTCTTCACCGAGCCGAAGTGCTTGATCAGCGCCTGCTTGCGCGTCTCGCCGAGGCCGGGCACCTCGTCCAGGGGGCCGGCCCGGAACCGCTTGGCCCGTTTGGTGCGCTGGTAGGTGAGGGCGAAGCGGTGGGCCTCGTCGCGGACGCGCTGGAGCAGGTAGAGCCCCTCGCTGCTGCGGGGCAGCACGACCGGGTCGTCGTCGTCCGGCACCCAGACCTCTTCCAGGCGCTTGGCGAGGCCGCAGACGGCGATGTCGTCGATGCCGAGCTCGTCGAGGGCCCGCTTGGCCGCCGCGACCTGCGGCTGCCCGCCGTCGACGACGACGAGCTGGGGCGGGTAGGCGAAGCGCCTGGGGCGCCCGTCGTCGTCCTTGAGGCTGCTGGTGAGGGGCGCTTCGCCGACGTCCGTGAGGGGCGACCCGGGCCCGGTGGTGTCGTCGAGCGGGTTCTCGCCGTCGGTCCACTCCCCCGTGCGCTCCTTCTCGGCGAGGTAGCGCCGGAAGCGGCGGGTGATCACCTCGTGCATCGAGCGGACGTCGTCCTGGCCCTCGAAGCCCTTGATCTGGAAGCGGCGGTACTCGCTCTTGCGCTGGAGGCCGTCCTCGAAGACGACCATGGAGGCCACCACGTCGTCCCCCTGGAGGTGCGAGATGTCGTAGCACTCGATCCGCAGCGGCGCGCTGTCCAGGTCGAGGGCGTCGGCGATCTCCTCCAGGGCGCGCGAGCGCGTGGTCAGGTCGGAGGCCCGCCTGGTCTTGTGCAGGACGAGCGCCTGCTGCGCGTTGCGCTCGACCGTCTCCATCAGGGCCTTCTTGTCGCCCCGCTGCGGGATGCGCAGCGAGACGTTGGACCCGCGGCGCGTGGTGAGCCACTCCTGGACGGGTTCGACGGGCTCGGGCAGGGCCGGGACCAGGACCTCCTTGGGCACGGAGTCGCCCCGCTCCTCGCCGTACAGCTGCTGGAGGGCGTGCTCGACCAGGGCGCCGGTCGTGACGTCCTCGACCTTGTCGGTCACCCAGCCGCGCTGGCCGCGGACGCGCCCGCCGCGCACGTGGAAGATCTGGACGGCCGCCTCCAGCTCGTCCTCGGCGACTGCGATCAGGTCGGCGTCGGTCGCGTCGGCGAGCACGACCGCGTTCTTCTCCATGGCCTTCTTCAGGGCCTCGATGTCGTCGCGCAGGCGGGCCGCCCGCTCGTACTCCATCTCGTCGGCCGCCTGCATCATCTGCTTCTCCAGCCGGCGCAGATACGTGCCCGTCCGGCCGGCCATGAAGTCGCAGAACTCCTCGCAGAGTTCGCGGTGCTCCTCGGCGGAGACCCGGCCGACGCACGGCGCGGAGCACTTGCCGATGTAGCCGAGCAGACAGGGCCGGCCGGTGCGGGCGGCGTTCTTGAAGACGCCGGCGGAGCAGGTGCGTACGGGGAAGACCCGCAGGAGCAGGTCGACGGTGTCCCGGATCGCCCACGCGTGCGCGTACGGTCCGAAATACCTGACGCCCTTCTTCTTGTGGCCGCGCATCACCTGGACGCGCGGGAACTCCTCGCTCATGGTCACCGCGAGGTAGGGGTAGCTCTTGTCGTCGCGGTACTTGACGTTGAACCGGGGGTCGTACTCCTTGATCCAGGAGTACTCCAGCTGGAGCGCCTCGACCTCCGTGGACACCACGGTCCACTCCACCGACGCCGCCGTGGTCACCATGGTGCGGGTGCGCGGATGGAGGCCCGACAGGTCCTGGAAGTAGTTCGCCAGGCGCTGACGCAGGCTTTTCGCCTTCCCGACGTAGATCACCCGGCGGTGCTCGTCGCGGAACCTGTACACCCCGGGAGAGTCCGGGATCTGTCCCGGCTTGGGGCGGTAGCTGGAGGGGTCGGCCATGTCTCACACCCTACTGGCGCGGGGTGACACTCCGGTGGGCCGTGGACGACGGCCGGGTGTCCGCGGGGCTGTGGACGACCGGGGCGCCGAGGGCGGGACCCACGGGCATCGACTCGGCCACGCGCACGTGCCACTCGGGCATCAGGTGTTGTCGGGACTTGGTCAACACGCTTCAATGCGGGGGGACTCGGGCCCTGAGGGCCGCCCTACGGATGTGAAGGAGCTCCGGCGACGCCGGAAAGGCCCCGACCACCCCCACGAACGGTCCGACCAGCCGTCGTGGGCTTTCACAGAGAGGCCCCTGCATGCCGCACGCCACCCAGCACGCGGACGCCGCCGTCGACGCCGCCTCCGCGGAACTGGACACGGCCCTGCGAGGCGGTCCCTTCCACGTGGCGTTGCGTGCCGCGATCGCCGCCCGTGGCCTGCCCCTGCAACGCGTCCAGCACCATCTGTCGCGGTACGGGGTGAAGGTGGGCGTGACCAGCCTGAGCTACTGGCAGCAGGGCGCCCGGCGGCCGCAGCGCCCCGAGTCGCTGCGGGCCGTGCGCGCGCTGGAGGAGATCCTGCACCTGCCGGACGAGTCCCTGATCCGCCTGCTCGCGGAGCCCGGCGGCGGGGGCGGCGGCACGGCGGCCGGGCCGTACGCGGGCCGCTCCTACCGCTCGCTCCTCGAGGCATCCGGGATTCTCGAACAGCTGCTCGGCGAACTGGAGTGCCCGGTCGACGGGGGGCTGCACACCCTGGGCCACCACGAGCGGGTCCGCATCGGGTCGCGCCGTGAGCTGCTGGGGCGCGAGTCGCAGCACATCGTGCGCGCCCACCGCGACGGCGTCGACCGCTTCGTGGCCGTCCATCACGGCGACCCCGGCTGCTCACCGGAACGGATGACGGTGCACGCCCTGGAGAACTGCCGGGCGGGCCGGGTCCGCAGCCACCACGACACCGGCGTGCTGGTGGCCGAGCTCCACTTCGACACCCGGCTGAGGGCCGGCGACACCTTCCTTTTCCGCTACGCCGTCGAGGACGGCACCGCCGACGTGTCCCGTGAGTACGTCCGCGGCTTCGGCGCCGCGGGCGGCCAGTACGCCCTGCAGGTCCGCTTCGCCGAGAACACCCTGCCGGTGCGCTGCCACCGGTTCACCCAGCACTCGGCGGCGGCCCCGCGCGGCGGCCGCCAGGAGCTGCCGCTCAGCGGTCGGCACCGTTCGGTGCACCTCGTCGAGCCGCGGGTGCGGTCGGGCATGGTCGGCATCGGCTGGGACTGGGAGTGAAGGACGGCCGTCGGCAGCCGGCGGTGACCGTCGGCGGCCCTCGACGGCCCCCGGCGGCTTCGTGAACGCTCCTGATCGCCCGGGACGGTCCGGCCCGCCCGGGGTCGCCCGCCCCGGGGCTTTTACGCGCCGCTGCGAAATGGGGTAGCTTCCCGGCCGGCGGTTCACCCGCTTCCGCGACCGCCGCACCGCCCCGGCCGCCCCGCGGGCGCGGGCCGGCCGGCCGCGGAGGGCCGCAGAGCCGCAGAGCCGCAGACAGCCGGAGAGAGGAACCGCCCCGTGATCGTCGTCGCCGGTGAGGCCCTGATCGACCTGGTGCCGCAGGGCACGGGCGCCCTCGCAAACCTCCGTCCGGCACTCGGCGGCGGCCCGTACAACACGGCCGTCGCCCTCGGCCGCCTGGGTTCCCCCACGGCCTTCTGCTCCCGCGTCTCGCGGGACGCCTTCGGCGAGGCGCTGCTCGCCGGGCTGCGGGACTCGGGCGTGGACGTGTCCGCGGTGCAGCGCGGCACGGAGCCGACCACGCTCGCGGTCGCCACCCTCGACGGCGACGGTTCGGCCGCTTACTCCTTCTATGTCGAGGGCACCGCGGACCGCCTGTTCACGGCTCCGGACACCCTGCCCGCGGGCACGCGCGCGGTGTCCTTCGGCACCTGCTCGCTGGTCCTCGAACCGGGTGCGAGCGCCTACGAGGAGCTGATGCGGACCGCCGCGGCGCGGGGACTGTTCACGGCGCTCGACCCGAACATCCGGGCCGGGCTGATCCCCGACGCCGACGCCTACCGCACCCGGTTCAAGAGCTGGCTGCCCTCGGTGTCCCTGCTGAAGCTCTCCGAGGAGGACGCCGGGTGGCTGGGCGGCACCCCGCGCGAATGGCTGTCCGCCGGTCCGTCGGCCGTCGTGATCACCCAGGGCGGCGACGGACTGACCGCCTTCACCCGGGACGGGGCGGTCCACGCGGTGCCGGGCGAGGAGGTGGACGTCGTCGACACCATCGGCGCCGGGGACACCGTGAACGCGGCTCTGCTGCACGGCCTCTCGGTGCGGGACGCGCTGTCGCCGGCGGGCCTCGCGGGGCTGGGCGCCGACGGGTGGGAGCGGTTGCTGCGGTTCGCCGCCCGCGCGGCGGCGATCACCTGCTCCCGGGCCGGCGCGGAGCCGCCGTACGCCTGCGAACTGGGCGGCTTCCCGGACCTGCGCTAGGGCGTGCCCGCCGGTGCCGCCGCCCGCCCGGGGAGCCGCGCGGGACTTCGCGGACCTGGCCGGGGCGGCCGGAACGGACGGCGGGAACGACGGACGGCGCCCGGCGGGGAGTACCCGCCGGGCGCCGTCCTTCCATCCGGTTCGCCGGGCCTCGCGGCCCGGGTCGTGAGCGGGCCACACGGCCCTGGTCCCGTCAGGCCTTGCGGGCCCGCGTGGTCTTCTTGGCGGAGGTCGCCTTCGTCGCCCCGGCGGCCTTCTTGGCCGCCGTGTTGTTCGCGGCGGTCGTCCGGCCCGTGGCCGTCTTGGCGGTCGTGGCCTTGGCGGTGGCGGTCTTGCGCGCCGTCGTCTTCGCCGCGACCGTCTTCTTCGCCGCCGCCTTGCGCGGGGCCTTCACCGGAGCCGCGTCGCTGATCCGGTCGGCGCCGAGCACCTCCCGCAGGAACTTGCCGGTGTGGCTGGTCGACACTCCGGCGATCTCCTCCGGCGTGCCCTCGGCGATGACGAGACCGCCGCCGGCGCCGCCCTCGGGCCCCATGTCGACGACCCAGTCGGCGGTCTTGATCACGTCGAGGTTGTGCTCGATGACGATGACCGTGTTGCCCTTGTCGACCAGGCCGCCGAGCACCTTCAGCAGCTTGCTGATGTCCTCGAAGTGCAGGCCCGTCGTCGGCTCGTCCAGGACGTACACCGTGCGGCCGGTGGAGCGGCGCTGGAGTTCGCTGGCGAGCTTCACCCGCTGCGCCTCACCGCCGGACAGGGTGGTCGCCGACTGGCCGAGCCGGACGTAGCCGAGGCCGACGTCCTTCAGGGTGTTGAGGTGGCGGGCGATCGCGGGGACCGCGTCGAAGAACTCCGTCGCCTCCTCGATCGGCATGTTCAGGACGTCGGCGATGGACTTGCCCTTGTAGTGGACCTCCAGGGTCTCCCGGTTGTAGCGGGCGCCGTGGCAGACCTCGCACGGGACGTAGACGTCCGGGAGGAAGTTCATCTCGATCTTGATCGTGCCGTCGCCCGAGCAGTTCTCGCAGCGGCCGCCCTTGACGTTGAAGGAGAAGCGGCCGGGCAGATAGCCGCGGACCTTCGCCTCGGTCGTCTCCGCGAACAGCTTGCGGACGTGGTCGAAGACACCGGTGTACGTGGCCGGGTTCGATCGCGGGGTGCGGCCGATCGGCGACTGGTCGACGTGCACGACCTTGTCGACGAGGTCGTCGCCGTCCACGCGCGTGTGCCGCCCGGGCACGTTCCTCGCGCCGTTCAGTTCGCGGGCCAGGTGCGTGTACAGGATGTCGTTGACCAGCGTCGACTTGCCGGAGCCGGAGACGCCGGTGACCGCGGTGAACACGCCCAGCGGGAAGGACACGTCGATGTCCTGCAGGTTGTTCTCGCGGGCGCCGTGGACGGTGAGCCGGCGGGACGGGTCCTGCGGGCGCCTGATGTCGGGTACCGGGATGGCCTTCCTGCCGGACAGGTACTGCCCGGTCTGCGACTCGGTGTTGGCGAGCAGCTCCTTCAGGCCGCCGCTGTGCACCACCTTGCCGCCGTGCTCGCCCGCGCCCGGACCGATGTCGACGATCCAGTCGGCGACCTTGATGGTGTCCTCGTCGTGCTCGACCACGATCAGCGTGTTGCCCATGTCCCGCAGCCGGACCAGGGTCTCGATCAGCCGGTGGTTGTCGCGCTGGTGCAGACCGATGGACGGCTCGTCGAGGACGTACAGGACGCCGACGAGACCGGAGCCGATCTGGGTGGCCAGGCGGATGCGCTGGGCCTCGCCGCCGGAGAGCGTCCCGGCCGCCCGGTTGAGCGAGAGGTAGTCCAGGCCGACGTCGACGAGGAACCGCAGCCGCTCGTTGACCTCTTTCAGGACCCGCTCGGCGATCTTCTTGTCGCGGGCGTCGAGCTTCAGCTCGCCCAGGAAGTCCGCGCAATCGCTGATGGACATCCCGGAGACCTCGGCGATGGACTTCCCCATGACCGTGACCGCCAGGACCAGCGGCTTGAGGCGCGTGCCCTCGCAGGTCGGGCAGGGCACCTCGCGCATGTAGCCCTCGAAGCGCTCCCGGCTGGCGTCGCTCTCCGCCTCGCCGTGCCGGCGCTTCACGAACGGCAGGGCGCCCTCGAAGGGGGTCGTGTAGACGCGCTCACGCCCGTACCGGTTGCGGTAGCGGACCTCGATCTGGGTCTTGTGGCCGTGCAGCAGGGCCTTCCTGGCGCGCAGCGGCAGCCCCGCGAAGGGGATGTCCGTACGGAAGCCGAGGGCGTCCGCGAGGGCGCCGATCAGCCGGCCGAAGTAGTCCTTGGTGTGGCCGTGCGACCAGGGGTGGATGGCGCCCTCGTCGAGGGACTTGTCCTCGTCCGGGACGATCAGCTCGGGGTCGACCTCCATGCGCGTGCCGATGCCGGAGCACTCGGGGCAGGCGCCGAAGGGCGAGTTGAAGGAGAAGGAGCGGGGCTCCAGCTCCTCGAAGGACAGGTCGTCGTACGGGCAGTACAGGTGCTCCGAGTACATGCGCTCGCGCTCGGGGTCGTCCTCGGGGAGGTCGACGAAGTCGAGCACGACCATGCCGCCGGCCAGGCCGAGGGCGGTCTCCACCGAGTCGGTGAGCCGGCGCTTGGCGGAGTCCTTCACCGTGAGGCGGTCGATGACCACCTCGATGGTGTGCTTCTCCTGCTTCTTCAGCGTGGGCGGGCTGGACAGCTGGATGGTCTCGCCGTCGACCCGCGCGCGGGAGTAGCCCTTGGTCTGGAGGTCGGCGAAGAGGTCGACGAACTCCCCCTTGCGCTCGCGCACGAGCGGCGACAGCACCTGGAAGCGGCTCCCCTCGGGCAGCTCCAGGACCTTGTCGACGATGGCCTGCGGCGACTGGCGCGTGATCGGCCGGGAGCACTCGGGACAGTGCGGCTTGCCGATGCGCGCGAAGAGCAGGCGCAGGTAGTCGTAGACCTCGGTGATGGTGCCGACGGTGGAGCGCGGGTTGCGCGAGGTCGACTTCTGGTCGATGGAGACGGCCGGGGAGAGGCCCTCGATGAAGTCGACGTCCGGCTTGTCCATCTGGCCGAGGAACTGCCGGGCGTACGAGGAGAGGGACTCGACGTAGCGCCGCTGGCCCTCGGCGAAGATGGTGTCGAAGGCCAGCGAGGACTTGCCCGACCCCGACAGGCCCGTGAAGACGATGAGCGCGTCGCGTGGCAGGTCGAGCGAGACATTCTTGAGGTTGTGCTCGCGCGCGCCACGGACGATGAGACGGTCGGCCACGCCGGTCCGCACCTTTCTTGAGAGAAGTGACAGGGGCGGGGCCCCCGTCTTTCTCAGACTAGGGCGAGCCACTGACAACGCCGGTCGGGATTCACCGGTTCACAACAATCCCCGGCCTTCCAGCATGCCCGACGCCGCCACCGACCATATAGCACGCGCATTCGATTTGCGGGCGGAGTCCGCCACCTTCACCCGAAGGGATGGCGGAGCTAGGGTCAGCACCATGATTGATCACGCTCATGACCTGGAGTCTGTACGGGAAGCGACCGATCGGCTCCTCACCGCAGCCGCCCGACTGGACAACGCGGCGGCGGCCGAGCCGTCACGCCTGCCCGGCTGGAGCCGCGGACATGTCCTCGCTCACATCGCCCGCAACGCGGACGCCCTCGTGAACGTTCTCGAAGGCCGTCCCATGTACGCCGACGCGCACGTCCGCGACGCCGACATCGAGCGGGACGCCCCGCGCCCCCTGGACGTCCAGCTCGCGGACGTCCGGGAGAGCGCGGCCCGCTTCCAGGCGACGGGGGCCGCGCCCGCGGACTGGTCGCGCACGGTGCAGCTGCGCAACGGCGTCGTCGACACGGCGGCCCGCGTGCCGTTCCGGCGGTGGGTGGAGGTGGAGCTGCACGCCGTGGACCTCGGCATCGGCTACGAGCTGGAGAACCTGCCGGAGGAGTTCACCGCGCGGGAGATCGAGTTTCTCGCCGAGCGGTTCACCGGGCGTCCCGACGTGCCGCCGACACGCCTGACGGACGGCACGCGCGCGTGGCACACGGGCCGCGCGGCCGAGCAGCCCGAGGTGACCGTCACCGGCGCCCCCGCGGACCTCCTGGGCTGGCTCGCCGGGCGCCGCGACGGTTCCGGGCTGAAGGCGGACGGCGGGCCGCTGCCCGCCCTTCCGCCGCTATAGGCTGCCGCCATGACGTACAGCGGTGAGGTGACGGTCGGCGGACCGGCGGACGTGCACGAGCTCAAGGACCTGATGATCACCAAGATCGCGGTCGGCCCGATGAACAACAACGCCTATCTGCTGCGCTGCCGGGCCACGGACGAGCAGCTGCTGATCGACGCGGCCAACGACGCGCACGCCCTGCTCGGCACGATCGGTGACGACGGCATCGCGTCCGTCGTCACCACCCATCAGCACGGCGACCACTGGCAGGCGCTCGGTGAGGTCGTGGCGGCCACGCACGCGCGTACCTACGCCGGCCGGGAGGACGCCGAGGGCATCCCGGTGACGACCGACGTCCTGGTCGACGACGGGGACGTCATCCGCGTGGGCAACGTGGAGCTCACCGCGCGTCACCTGGTCGGGCACACCCCCGGCTCGATCGCCCTGGTCTACGACGACCCGCACGGGCATCCCCATGTCTTCACCGGCGACTGCCTCTTCCCGGGGGGTCCTGGTCGGACAACACGTCCGGAAGAGTTCGACTCCCTGATGGGCGGCCTGGAGACCAAGCTGTTCGACGTCCTGCCCGACGAGACGTGGATCTACCCCGGCCACGGCGACGACACCACCATCGGCACGGAGCGACCCCACCTCGCGGAGTGGCGCGCACGAGGCTGGTAACCGTCCGACGACGACCGCCCCTGTTTCGAAACCGAAGCGGGGGCGGTCGCGCGTTCAGGCCCGTTCCGCGCTCGGGGGGGGCCGAGCCGGCGGCCGAACGGCCCGGCCTGGCCCGGGCCTTCAGCTCCAAGCACACCGGGCCCTGTCGTACGGTGCGGCGGCGGGAGCACGCGTCCTCCCCTTCCTGTCGGGCCTGCGCCAGCAGCGCCGCCACGACGTCGTCCGCCCTGATCGCGGTGCTGCCTCCACCGCCACCCAGGACCAAGCCCCTCCGCCCGGACTCGATGGCGGTCCGTGCGGTGGTCGGGCGGGCCCTGCCGCGGCTGGCCCGCGCGGGAATCACCCATCGGTCGGCCGTCCATCACCGTCCCTCCGGGCGCGGCGGCGGGCGGCTGCATGCGGCGAAGGCGCTGCTGGACACGGCGGTCCTCAACGGCTGCTCGCTGCTGGTGGTATCGCGCAGCGGGCCGACGGGGCTGGATGCGTGCACGGTGATGGAGGCCGCCGCCATCCGTGGCGGCCCGTGCGTGCACGCGGCCTCGCCGGTGCCGTGGGCGCCGCCGGCCGTGCCCTGCCCGCCCCGCTGAGCCCCGGGCAAAAGGAATCGGTCCCGGCCGCCCCACGGGGGAGAGGACGGCCGGGACCGGCTGCTGCACACCCTGGTGTCGCCCACCCGATGAGCGCCCGTTACGAGGCGGTGCGT
This sequence comes from Streptomyces sp. 3330, assembly GCF_031456635.1. Lineage (NCBI taxonomy): Bacteria > Bacillati > Actinomycetota > Actinomycetes > Kitasatosporales > Streptomycetaceae > Streptomyces > Streptomyces sp. 3330. The sequence goes on along the minus strand of NZ_JAVDVA010000015.1, from coordinate 197,056 downwards.
TCGGAATCGGCGACGGGGGTGTCCTCGCGATGCAGGAAAGTGGACAGGAGGTCACCGACGGGGTGGTCGGCCTCGCTGGGATGGCGCAGGGCGACGGTGGGATCGATGGTGTAGCGGTTTCGGCGGCCGACGCGCTCGCGGGTGAGGTATCCCGACGCTTCGAGGTCGGCGACGATCAGTTGGACGGCGCGTTCGGTGATGCCGATGGCGTCGGCGACGTCGCGTCCGCGCGCATCGGGGTCGCGGGCGAGGGCGATCAGGACCCGGGCGTGGTTGGTCAGGAAGGTCCACTGGTCGCCGCGCGTGCTGGAGGGCTGACTCATGGCCTTCATCATACGAAGCCGACTTCGCATGATCAATACTATTTCGCGAAAATGAATTGACGAAAAAGTTTTCGCGTAACCGTGGACGGGAATCAGAGAGGCAGGTGACGCCGGACGCACCCTCACCAGCCTCTTCGACCCTGCTGAAAGGAGGTCCCGATGTCCTCCCAGACCTCCACCCTGACCCGCCCGCCAGACAACGGCTCTCCGATACCGCCGCTGTCCCTGCCGCACCCGGTCACCGCGCTGGTGACCAACCGTCCCGACGACCTGGCCGTGGTGGACGCGACCGTGCGGCCGGCCGCTCCCCGCAAGGCTCCGGTGCTGCTGGTCGCCGTCCTGCCCGCGCCGTCGCAGATCCCGGACCGCGCCCGTGTGGACGCGCAGGCGGCGCGGGTGTTCCTGGCCCGGGTGCTGCCCCGGCTGCGTGCGGCCGGGGTCGGCTGCATCCCGGTCGCTCACCGCGTCCCGGCCGAGAGCGGCGGGCAGCCCGGGCTGCGGGCCGCTGGCGATGTGCTGGCGCTGGCCGGACGCCACCATTCACCGCGGGTGGTGGCCTCCAGCCGGGGACCGGCCGGTCTGGACGCGCACAGCCTGATCGAAGCCTCCGCCGTACGCGGCGGCCCCTTCGTCCACGCCGTCGCACCCACCCGCCAGGCCGTACCTGTCGCCGACGCGGGGCTGGATCCGGCCCACCTGCCGCCCGCGGGGGTGCGCACTGTGTGGACGCTCGCCCAGCGCCGCCTGCCCACGGCCCGACGGATCGAGGCGTGATGAACGGCCTGCACGCGCTAGCACCCTGGTGGCTGCTGGCGCTCGTGGACCTGGCCGTCAGCGGCCTGTGCCTCGCCCTCGCCCTGCGCCCGCGCCGCCGCACCGCTGTCCGCCGACCCGCCTGAACCGGGGAGGTGAACGCCTGGACGAACTGAATCAGCGCCCGGGCCCGGCAGCCCTCCGAAGCCCGCCAGGCCCGGGGCACCACTCCCCACCTTCTTGTCCGCCCTTGCCCTTACGCCCCGCACGAGGAAGCCGATCCACCATGAATGAACTGTCGTTCGCCGTCCCGCTGTGGGTATGGGCTGCGGTCACGCTCGGCATCGGCGTGATGCTCGCCGTCGACCTGATCGCCCACCGCGACAACCACGTGATCGGCTTCCGCGAGGCCGCGCTGTGGAGCGGCCTGTGGATCGCCATCGGCCTCGGCTTCGGCCTGATCCTGTGGGCGTGGCAGGGCGGCGAGGCATCGTCGACGTACTACGCCGGCTACCTGATCGAAAAGGCCCTGTCGATCGACAACGTCTTCGTCTTCGCGCTGGTCTTCTCCTTCTTCGCCGTGCCCGACGCCTACCAGCACAAGGTCCTGTTCTGGGGCGTCATCGGCGCGCTCGCGGCCCGGCTGCTGTTCATCTTCGTCGGCGCCGAACTGCTCCAGGTCTTCTTCTGGACCGCCTACCTCTTCGGGGCATTCCTGATCTGGACCGGCTACAGAATGGCCGTCTCCAAGGACGAGGAGGTCCACCCCGACCGCAACCCCGTCGTCCGCCTCGTCAAGAAGATCATCCCCACCCATCCGCGATTCCACGGCGACAAGTTCTTCATCCGCGTCAGCGGCAAGCGCATCGCCACGCTGCTGTTCGTGGTCCTGGTCGCGGTCGAGGCCACCGACCTCATCTTCGCGGTCGACTCCGTCGCCGCCGTCCTGGCCATCACCACCAACACCTTCATCGTCTGGACCGCCAACGCCTTCGCCGTCCTCGGCCTGCGCAGCCTGTACTTCTGCCTCGCCGGGCTGCTGCGCCGCTTCCGATACCTGCACTACGGACTGGCGGTGCTGCTCGCGTTCGCCGGCGTCAAGCTCATCCTCTCGGAGACGCCCGTCGGCAAGCTGCCCATTCCCCTCACCCTCGGCGTCATCGCCGTCACCATCACCGTCTCCATCGCCTGGTCCCTCATCGCCACCCGCGGCGAGGACAGCGACAGCGGCGAAACCGCATCCCGGCCAGACCACACGGCCGACACGCAGCCACACCCGGCCACCGGCGCCCACACCTCGGCCCCCTCCGCCGGCCCGCACCATCCGCGAGGACGGCCGTCATGACCACCCTCAGCCCCAGCGCCGCAGCACACCCGCCCGCCCCGCACCTCCCCCGTCCACGCCTGCACCGTCGCCGCCGGCCCGGAAGGCGGTGGCGTCCTGGCCATCCTGACCGGCGCCCACGCCGATGCGGACGTGGCCGCCCACGCGGGCCGGCTCGCCGCCCGCACCGGCCGCACGGCCACCGCCGCGGTCGCCTTCCGCTCCAACGGCGTTCCGGGGAGAGACCTCCGGGGGCCCGCAGACCAGCGGGTACGGCGGATTCCCGGTCGCCACTCGGGCGACTTTCCGACGGGGCGGTGGCGTGACTGCCGTGATTCCCGGCCGACCGGTACGACCATGCTGACGTACCGCGGCACCAGCCAATGGGGAGGACCTGTGGAGCGAGCGGACGGCACAACGGTGGCCACCGGTGTCACCACCGAGCGTCTCACCGGGCTCCGCAGGTGGAACCTGGGGCTCACACTGCTGCACCTGATCCAAGCCGTGGCCGTCGTCCTGCTCGCCGGAAGCTTCTCGGTCACCGTGACCTCCTCCGTCCCCCAGGGGCCACCGGGAACGGCAGCGCCCGCCCCGGAAGCGTTGTTCGACGTGCCGATCGGCTGGGCCGTCGCCGTCTTCCTCGCCCTCGCGGCAGCAGACCACCTGCTGACGGCGACAGTGTGCCGCGACACCTACGAACGCGACCTCAGACGCGGCATCAACCGTTTCCGGTGGCTGGAGTACGCGCTGAGCGCAACCCTGATGGTGCTCCTCATCGGCTTCTACGCGGGCATTACCGGCCTCAATGCCGTCATCGCCGTCGTCGGCGCCAACGTCGGGATGATTCTCTTCGGCTGGGTCGAGGAAGTGATGAACCCTCCGGGGCGGGCGAGGACCAGGATGCTGCCGTTCTGGTGCGGGACGCTGGTCGGCGTCACGCCGTGGGTCTCCATCGCGTACAACACCGTCGCGGCCGAGACCGTCCCCGGCTTCGTGTACGGAATCGTTCTCGTCCAGGCCGCCCTCTTCTTCAGCTTCGGTCTCAACCAGTGGCTCCAGTACCGCGGTGTCGGCCGGTGGTCCGACTACGCATACGGCGAAAAGGCCTACCTGGTCCTCAGCCTCGTGGCGAAGTCCCTCCTGGCGTGGCAGATCTTCGCCGGCTCGCTGGCTGACTGAACCTCTTCTGTCCGAAGCCCCATCGGCAAGACCCGAACACCCGCTTCGCGGGCGGCCTCGACGGCATCGGCCGTCAGCCGTCGTACGCGGGGCGTTCCTCACCCGAGTGCGCGCTCACATCGTTCTCGACGTACTCGCCACCGGCCTCCCGGCCGTTCGCCTCGGAGAACGGCCACAGGTCGCTGATCTGCCGGTTGACGCCCCGTCGACGGTACGCGCGGGCCCCCGGAGATCCGCGCGTAAGGGAAGACGAGGGTACGACGCGGGGAGCATCCTGGTGTTCAGAGGAACCCAGGACTCCCGGGGGGTCCTGGTCGGACAACACGTCCGGAAGAGTTCGACTCCCTGATGGGCGGCCTGGAGACCAAGCTGTTCGACGTCCTGCCCGACGAGACGTGGATCTACCCCGGCCACGGCGACGACACCACCATCGGCACGGAGCGGCCCCACCTCGCGGAGTGGCGCGCACGAGGCTGGTAACCGTCCAACGACGACCGCTCCAGTTTCGAAACCGAGGCGGGGCGGTCGAGCATTCAGGCCCGTTCCGCGCTCGGGAGGGTCATGCCCCACGGACGGTGGCCTCCAGAGCACCGCACCGACGCCGGCAGCGGTGACCGCCATGCTCAGGGGGACTGTTGCATGGACTGCGGTCTGCCGGGCGGTTTGCTGGAGACCGCGCTCAAGCGGGCTGCGATCGCCGCTGTCACCGCACGGCCCTTGACCTCCGGGCCGCCCCGGAGGAGAGCCCCGGGGCGGCCCGGAGGCCGAGGACGGTGAGGCGTTCCGGCGGGAGACCCGCTGGCCGTGGACCGTGGACCACGCCCGCGCCCTGCGCCTCTCGCGGCGGCCGGGCTCCTGCCTGACGCGCCTGGCGGGCGATCCGGCGGTGGCGGTGCCAGGCGACCCGGCGGACGCGTCCCGGCGATCCAGTGGACGCCCCGTCGGCGATCTAGCGGGTGGACCCGGTGTGCTCCCGCACAGTGGCCGCCTCGCTCGCCGTCGTCGCGGCTCCCGGCTCGGCGCTCTGCTTCGCGAAGCCGCGCCGGCCCGGCATGACCGCGAGGACGATCAGGGTTCCGGCGGCCATGATGATCCCGCCGATGAGGCTGGTCTGGGCGACTCCGTGGGCGAAGGCCTGGTGGACGGCGTCGACGGCGGCCTGGGCCTGCTGGGGCCCGGCGGAGGGATCCTGCGCGACCCGCTGCGCGACGGCCAGGCCGGCGCCGACTGAGTCCTTGGCGGTCTCCATCGCCTCCGCCGGGAGCCGGTTGCCCACCAGGTCGGTCAGCTCGTCCCGGTAGGCCGTGCCCAGCAGCGAGCCCAGCACCGCGATGCCCAGCGCCCCGCCCAGCTCCAGGGCGGTGTCGTTGACACCGCCGCCGACGCCCAGCTCGGACTCGGGGAAGGACCCCATGATCGTGTCGGTCGCCGGGGAGATGGCCAGTCCGAGCGCGAGGCCCAGCATCATCAGCGGCACCAGGAAGTCCCCGTACGTCGACCCCTTGTCGATCTGGGTGAGCAGGAACATGCCCGCCGTGCCGATGGCCATGCCGGTCACGACCATCACCTTCACCCCCAGCTTCGGGGTGAACAACCCGGTCAGCGCGGACCCGAGGAACACCGCACCGCCCAGCGGCAGCAGCCGCAGGCCCGTGTCCAGGGCGCCGTAGCCGAGGACGAACTGCAGGAACTGCGTCGAGTAGTAGAGCACGGCGAACATACCGAAGAAGAAGAACATCACCGCGAGCATCGAGCCGCTGAAGGGCCGCAGCGCGAACTTCCGGACGTCCAGCATCGGGTGCGGGTGCCGCAGCTCCCAGGCGACGAAGGCGACCAGACCGACACCGGCGACCACGGCGGCGGTGACGGGGCCGGCGCCCCAGCCGAAGTGCGGGCCCTCGATGGCGGCATAGATCAGGGAGCCGACGGTGACGATCGACAGCAGACCACCGACGTAGTCGATCCGGCCCATTCCCTCCGCCTTGGACGGCGGTACCAGGGCGAGCGCGCCGAACACGGCGAGGACGGCGATCGGCACGTTGATCAGGAAGGTCGAGCCCCAGGCGTGGTCCTCAAGCAGCCAGCCGGAGACCAGCGGGCCGACGGCCACCGCCACCCCGGAGGTCGCGGCCCAGGCGGTGATGGCCTTGGTCCGCTCGCTCCGGGGGAAGGTCGCGACCACCAGGGACAGCGTGGCCGGCATCACGACCGCGGCACCGACACCCATGATCGCGCGGGCCACGATGACCAGCGAGGTCTCGTCGACCATGCTCCCCATCACCGAACCGCCGGCGAATATCAGCAGACCCAGCACCAGCGCGCCACGCCGGCTGTACTTGTCGCCGATCACGCCCAGCACCAGCATCAGCGCCGCGTACGGAACGGTGTAGCCGTCGACGACCCACTGCAGATCACTGCTGCTCAGGCCCAGCTCGGTGGTCATGTCGGGGGCGGCGACGATCAGCGACGTGTTCGCCATCACCGTGATCAGCAGGCTCAGGCACAGCACTAGCAGCGCCCACCAGCGCCGCGCGTAAGGCCCGGTCATCTTCTCCACGGGGGTGCTTGCAAGGAAGGGCATCAGTAGCTCCTGAGCGGGACGGGGCGGACGAGCGGAATCACGCAATTGCCCGTGAGGCGAGCGGGCGGCGGGCTGAGATCTCCGGGCTTCGAGATCATCCTGTGGCCCCTTGTGCGCTTCCCCCGGCGATCCCCTGGAGGGCCGCGTCGGTGTCCGCGATGGCCAGCATCCTGTTGATGTCGGCGCCGGCCAGTGCGCCGGCCGCTGCGGAGGCCCCCACCTGGGCGACCAGATCGGTGGCGTTGCCGGCCACCCACACACCCGGCACCTCGGTGGTGCCGGCCATACCGGAGGCGAAACCGCGGCCCGTCGGCAGGTCCCGCACAAGCAGGCCCAGACCTTCCAGACCCTGGGTGCGGGCCTGCATCGGCGCGGCGACCGCGACGACGCGGCGGGCCACGACCTGGCCGTCGGCCAGGCGCACCCCGGCGAGGGCACCGTCCTCGTCGTTGACGACCTCGGTGACCGGGGTGTCGATGACGCGGATGCCGCGGGCGGCGAAGCGGGCGCGGCTGTCCTCGTCCAGGTCAGTGCCGTGGGTGAAGTAGGTCAGGTCCTCGGTCAGCTGACGGAACAGGTACGCGTGGCCGATGGAGGCGGGGCCGGTGGCGATGATGCCGATGGGCTCGTCGCGCACCTCCCAGCCGTGGCAGTACGGGCAGTGCACCACACTGTGGCCCCAGTGCTCGGCGAGTCCGGGCACCTGTGGCAGCACATCCCTGAGGCCGGTGGCCACCAGGATGCGGCGGGCGGTGATGCTGCGGCCATCGGCCAGGGTGACGGTGAAGCGCAGGTCCCCGTCCGCCGACGGGGCGGCGGACTCGGCCGAGACCACCTCGCCGAACACGACGCGTCCGCCGTACTGGCGCACCTGCTCCCGGCCCCGTCGAAGGATCTCGGACGGCGGGGTGCCGTCCAAGACGATGAAGCCGTGCACGGCCTCCGCGGGCGCGTTGCGCGGGGAGCCGCTGTCGATCACGACGACCGAGCGGCGGGAGCGGGTGAGGATCAGTGCACCGTTCAGCCCCGCGGCGCCCCCGCCGATCACCACCGCGTCGACGGTCCCCTCGGCCAGTGCGTCGCTCGCGTACGGAGGAGTCGCCACAGCCTTGGCCTCCTGCGTTTCCTTGTCAGTCATGGTTCGGTCAACCCTTCGAGTTCTGGGTGGTTGGAGGGGGTCAGCTGTTCAGAAGGCCGAGGATGTGGTCGGCGACCGTCTTGGGCTGTTGTGGAGAGTCCGGCCCCGGTTTGCTTGGGACGTTCGTGATGTACAGATCCAGTACGGCGACGAATCTCGCCGTCGCCAGGATCGCGAGGATCAGACCGCGCCTTGCCGGCCTGGAAGGCGTCGCAACGCCGGGCGGCGCGGAGGAGTTCAAGGCATGGGTGGCCCTCAATCGCGCCAGGCGTGCACGCAGCCTGTCCGGTGAGCTCAGGACCGTTGTGTACTGAACAGTCAGAAACCTAGGCGGTTCTGTACTAGGTTGTCAAATACGTTGGGTCGGCTTTACCTTCGCTGTATGGCGAGACCACGAAGCTTCGACCCCGACCACGTCCTGCATGCCGCCGAGCGGCAGTTCCGCACCTCGGGCTACAACGGCACGAGCGTCGACGACATCAGCGCCGCCACCGGCCTGGGCCGCGGCAGCCTCTACGCCGCGTTCGACGGCAAACACGGCGTACTGCTCCAGGCCATGGCCGGCTACTTCGCCCGGCTGGGACAGGGTCCGCGGAAGATGCTCGCCGGACCGGACGAGGGCGCCCTGGAACGACTGCACGCGTACTTGCTCCGCGCCGTCCATGGGGTGCCACTCGCCGCCGACGTACCCCCCGCGTCTGACCGAGCGGGGGCGGCCTGCTTCGCCGCCAAGATGGCCCTGGAGATCGGCGCCTCCGACCCCGAGGTGAAACGCCTGGCCAACGACTGCTTCTCCGTAGTCCGGACGGCGGTCGCCGAGTGTGTGCGAGCGGCGCAGCGCAACGGCGACATCGACCCCGACGCGGACCCCGACGACCTTGCCTACCTTCTGCTGACCGTCATCCGCGGGACCGATGTCGTAGGCGCGTACGGCCACAGCCCCGACCGCCTGACCTCGATCGCGGAGAGCGCGTTCGCCTTGCTGCCTCGCCCGCGCCACCGCTGAGAAGAGCACGGCCGGCCTCATTGCACAGGCATCTGATGCGGTCGGCCCACTTCGACGCCGCGGAGGCGCGGCCCGTAGGATTACGCGCCGCCGTGACCTCGTGTGTTGGCGCGTGCTGTGGTGTTCCCGGGCGGCGTGGGCAACACCCGTAAGGACCCCGAGGCGTTCGCCCGTCTGATCCACGACGTCGGGACGAAGATCTTCGACGTGCTGCCGGACGAGACCTGGGTCTGTCCGGGCCACGGCGACGACACCACGCTGGGCGCGGAGCGGCCGCACCTGCCGGAGTGGCACGCGCGCGGCTGGTGAGTGCGCACGGCACGGGGCGCGCGTCGCCGGACGCGCGCCCCGTGTGAATCGCGCGCCCACGCCGGTCCCCCACGCGCGCTCCCCGCAGGCGGAGCCGCGCGGTCAACTGGTGGCAGTTCCGCGCGGGATGACGGCTCCGGCGCGGACCGGGCCGCCGGTCTACGATCCCCGCCCTCGGCCGGCGGCCCAGGCGGTCCGCCGGGGAGCTCCTGGAGCGGCTCGGGCCGGCCGACAAGGCGGGCGAGTATCCCGACCGGCTCAGCGGCGTCCAGCAGCAGCGTGTCGCGATCGTGCGCGCGCTCGCCGTGCGACCCCGGCTGCCGCTGCTCGACGAGGTCACGGCGGTCCTCGACCCGGAGCTGGCGGGCGAGGTCCCGAACGTCGTCCGCGACCTGAACGCCGACGGCATGACCATGGTGCTCGCCCCCCATGAGAGGGGCTTCGCGCGCGAGGTCGCCGACCAGGTCCGCTTCCTGGACGGAGGCGTCGTGCGGGAACGGGGCGCCGCCGAGCAGCTGTTCGGCGATCCGCAGCAGGAACGCACACGGCGTTTCCCGCGGCGGACCGTGGCGGCCGGCCGCCGCTGAGGAGCGCGGTAAGGGGCGCCCGCCAGGAGCGCGATGCTTACGCGTCGGCCGTGCCCGACCCCGCGAGCGCGGCCACGCGCTCCACGCCGAACACGTATCCCTGCACCCCGCAGCCCGCGATGACGCCGTCGGCGCGCAGCGAGACGTAACTGTGGTGCCGGAAGGACTCGCGCTGGTGGATGTTGGAGATGTGGACCTCCAGCACCGGCAGGCCGTCACAGGTGTTGAGGGCGTCCAGGATCGCGACCGACGTGTGCGAGTAGGCGCCCGGGTTGATCACGATGCCGCAGTGGCCCAGCCGCGCCTCGTGGATCCAGTCGACCAGCCGCCCCTCGTGGTTGGACTGCCGGAAGTCCACGGTGCCGCCGTGCGCGGCCGCCGCCTTGACGCACAGCGCCTCGACGTCGGCGAGCGTGTCGGAACCGTAGATCTCCGGCTGCCGCTGGCCCAGGAGGTTCAGGTTGGGGCCGTTCAGGATCATGATCGGGGCGTTGGCCAGGCTGCGGGGCACGGTTCCTCCGGTCCGTTCGTGGGCGGCCCGTCCCAGGCCACCGCTCGCACCGGTTTATCACGGTGAAACCGCAGGGCAGCAGGCCGTACCCTCCCGGCATGACAGCGCCCTCGTATCCCCCGAAGCCGAGGCCCGGCGACCGCATAGCCGTCATCTCGCCCTCCGCCGGTCTGCCCGGGCTCTTCCCGCGCCCCTACGAGCTGGGCCTGGAGCGGCTGCGCGGGGAGATCGGCCTGGAGCCCGTCGAGTACCCGACGACGCGCCGGACGGGGGCCACGGCGCAGGAGCGCGCCGACGACATCCACGCCGCGTTCGCCGACCCGAGCGTGCGGGCGGTCATCGCGTCGATCGGCGGCGAGGACCAGATCACCGTGCTGCCGCTGCTGGACCGGGAGTTGCTGCGCGCCGACCCGAAGCCGTTCTTCGGGTGGAGCGACAACACCAACCTGCTGGCGTTCCTGTACAACTCCGGTGTCGTCGCCTACCACGGCGCGAGCGTGATGTGCGAGCTGGGACGCCCGGGAGCCATGCACCCGCTGACCGCCGACTCGCTGCGCGCCGCGCTGTTCACCTCGGGCCCCTACGAACTGCGGCCCGCCGAGCGGTGGAACGACGTCAGCGGCGACTGGGGCGACCCGGCGACCTTCGCCTCGGAGCCCGGCAGCCGGCCCGGCGCCGGCTGGAGCTGGGTCAACGCCGACCGCGTGGTGGAGGGCCGCAGCTGGGGCGGCAACCTGGAGATCCTCTCCTGGCTGCTGATGGCCGACCGCGAGATCGCCCGCGACCCCGCGGCGTACGACGGCGGGGTGCTGGTCCTGGAGACGTCGGAGGAACTGCCCAGCGCCACGGAGGTCTTCCGGATCCTGCGCAACATGGGCGAGCGCGGTCTGCTGCGGCGCTTCCCCGCGCTGCTGATGGCCCGGGCCAAGAGCTGGTCCTTCGAGCACCGCAACAGCCCCGAGGAAGCCGCCCGTTACGCGGCCGATCAGCGCGCGGCGGTGGAGCGCGCGCTGCGGGCGTACGCCCCCGACACCCTGGCCGTCTTCGACGTGGACTTCGGCCACACCGACCCGCAGCTCGTCCTCCCCTACGGCGGCACGATCCGCGTCGACGGTCCCGCCCGGCGCATCACCGTGACCTACTGAGCGCCCGCGCGGGGGCCCGCGCCCCCCGCACGCCCCCGTAACCCGTGATCACTGTGGGTAGTTGACGCGGCATGCACGACGTACACACCGTGAAGCCGTCCATGCCGCGGCTCGCGGCCGCCTCGCTCGCCGGGACGGCCATCGAGTTCTACGACTTCTTCGTCTACGGGACCGCGGCCGCGCTGATCCTGGGGCCGCTGTTCTTCCCGACGTTCTCGCCGCTCGCGGGCACCCTCGCCGCGTTCGCGACGTTCGGCGTGGGGTTCGTGGCGCGACCCCTGGGCTCGGTGCTGTTCGGGCACATCGGGGACCGGCGCGGCCGCCGGCCGGTCCTGGTCGTCTCCCTGCTGCTGACCGGCGCCTCGACGGTCGCGGTCGGCTGCGTGCCGACGTACGGCACGATCGGGGTGGCCGCTCCCCTGCTGCTGCTCGTCCTGCGCTTCCTCCAGGGGCTGGGGCTCGGCGGGGAGTGGGGCGGCGCGGTGCTGCTGACCGCGGAACACGCGCCCGTCGAGCGGCGCGGTCTGTGGTCGAGCTTCCCGCAGGTGGGGCCGGCGGTGGGGTTCGTGCTCGCCAACGGGGTGGTGCTGGTCCTGTCGGTGACGCTGACGGAGGCGCAGTTCGCGCGGTGGGGGTGGCGGGTGCCCTTCTGGGCGGCCGGGGTGCTGGCCGTGCTCGGGCTGTGGCTCCGGTCGTCGCTGCCCGAGAGCCCCCGGTTCCTGGAGATCGACGACCACGCGCGGGTGCCGCTCGCCGAGGTCGTGCGCGACCACTGGCGACTCGTCCTGCTGACCGCCGGCGCGCTCGCCGCCGGGTACGCGATCTTCTACGCCGTGACGACCTGGTCCCTGGCGTACGCGACGGAACGGCTCGGGGTCAGCCGCACGGTCATGCTGGTCTGCATCATGGCCGCCGTGGTGGTGAAGGGTTCGCTGACCCCCGTGATGGCGCTGCTCGGCGACCGCTTCGGCCGCCGCCCGTTGTGCCTCGTGGGCTGCGCGGCGGCCGCGCTGTGGATGTTCCCGCTGGTCGCGCTGCTCTCGACCGGCGAGCCGCTGCCGATGTTCCTCGGCTTCCTGGGGGCGCTGCTGGCCTTCGTCACGATGTTCGCGGTGATCTCGGCGTATCTGCCGGAGCTCTACGCGCCGCGCGTGCGCTGCACCGGGGCGGCGGTCGGCTACAACCTGGGCGGGGTTCTCGGGGGCGCGCTCACGCCGATCGTGGCGACCGCCCTCGCGGAGCGCTCGGGGCGCATCCCGTGGGGTGTGGGCGCCTATCTGACGGGGATCGCACTGCTCAGTCTCGGCTGCTTCGCGCTGCTGCCGGAGACCCGGCCGGTGCGGGTGGCCGCCGTGCGGCCGGCTACGGATTGATCGCCAGTTCCAGGTAGGCCGCGAACAGCACGAGGTGCACGCCGCCCTGCAAGGGCGTGGCCCGTCCGGGGACCACCGTCAGCGAACTGACCACGATGGTCAGCGCGAGCAGCACCATATGGGTCGGGCCGAGGCCGAGCACGAGCGGCCCGGAGAGCCAGAGCGAGGCGAGGGCCACCGCGGGGATGGTGAGCCCGATGCTGGCCATCGCGGAGCCGAGCGCCAGGTTGAGGCTGGTCTGCACCCGGTCCCGGCGGGCGGAGCGCAGCGCGGCGATCGTCTCGGGGAGCAGCACGAGCAGCGCGATGATCACACCGACCACCGCTTGGTGCAGTCCGGCGGCCTCCACTGCGGACTCGATCGTCGGCGAGACGCCCTTGGCCAGGCCCACGACGCCGATCAGGGCCAGGCCGAGCAGCCCGAGGCTGATCCGGGCGGCCCGGGAGGTGGGGGCGCCGGCGTGGTCGTCGGCGGTGATCACGTCTCCCTGGCGGGTGACGGGCAGGAAGTAGTCGCGGTGCCGGACGGTCTGGGTCGCCACGAACAGTCCGTACAGGATCAGGGAGGACAGTGCCGCGAAGGTGAGCTGGACGGTGGAGAACTCCGGGCCCGGTTTGCTGGTGGTGAAGGTCGGCAGGACCAGGCTGAGCGTGGCCAGGGTCGCCACGGTCGCGAGCGCCGCACCGGTGCCCTCCGGGTTGAAGATCGCCGTGCCGTGGCGCAGCGAGGCGACCAGGAGGCACAGGCCGACGATGCCGTTGCAGGTGATCATCACCGCCGCGAAGACCGTGTCCCGGGCCAGGGTCGAGCTCTTGTCCCCGCCGTCCGCCATCAGCGTGACGATCAGCGCCACCTCGATGATCGTCACGGCGACCGCGAGGACGAGGGATCCGAAGGGTTCACCGACCCGGTGGGCGACGACCTCCGCGTGGTGGACGGCGGCCAGGACCGCTCCGGCGAGGACCAGCGTCACCACGGCGACGACCGCGCCGGGCAGGTCGCGTCCCCAGGTCAGGGCCAGCAGGACGACCGCCAGCACGGGCACGAGCGCTGTCCACCGGGTCGTGACCGACCTGAGCCTAGCGATCATGCAGCGATCGTCGCAGAGCCGTAGGGGCTCCGCATTCCGGCCCGTCCCGCCCTGCGCCCCCCTGCCCGTCCCTTCCGACCCGTGCGGGCCGGAAGGGCGGCGCGCGGCTGACGTCACCTGAACTCGGTCGTGTCCTGGACGTCGCAGTCGGTGAAGGACGGGGGCCGGGTGCAGAGGGCGGCCATCCGCTCCGCGAACTTGGCCGTCTCCGGATCGTCGCTGTTGCGCATGGCCTCCTCGTGGGAGTCGAACTCGATCACCACGAGATAGCGGTTCGGCCGGTCGCGGTCCTCGAGGACGAGGCGGCGCGTCGGGCCGCCGGCCCGGCCCGTCATGCGCTGGTCCCCTTCCTCGGCCAGCGCGCGCATCTCGTCGATGCGGTCGGTCTCGAACTCGAGGATCTGGACGAACCTCTGCGATGTGCCCATCGTGCCTCCACCCGGAACCGGCGTCCCCGGGCGGGGACGCCACGCTCCAACGAAGCACCGGGAGCGGTGCCCGGCAATTCACCGCGCGCCGCTCCCGGGGATGGTTGTTCCTACGTCCTGCGTGGTCAGGCCCCGATGCTGTCCTTCGGAGCGCCTTCGCTCTCGGTGTGCGCCGCCTCGGCCGCCGCCTGCTTCTTCGAGGCCCGCAGGCTGGTGATCGTGGTGACGATCAGGACGGAGCAGATGACGCCGAGCGAGACCGGGATGCTGATCTCGGGAACGTGGACCCCGGACTCGTGCAGGGCGTGCAGCACCAGCTTCACGCCGATGAAGCCGAGGATGATCGACAGGCCGTAGCTGAGGTGGACCAGCTTCCTCAGCAGGCCGCCGATGAGGAAGTACAGCTGTCGCAGACCCATCAGCGCGAACGCGTTGGCGGTGAAGACGATGTACGGGTCCTGCGTCAGGCCGAAGATCGCGGGGATCGAGTCGAGGGCGAAGAGCACGTCGGTGGTGCCGATCGCGAGCATCACGACCAGCATCGGGGTCATGACCCGCTTGCCGTTCTGCTCGATCCACAGCTTGGTGCCGTGATAGCGGTCGGCGACGCCGAAGCGCTTCTCCACGGCCTTGAGCAGCTTGTTCTCCTCGAACTCCTCGTCCTCCTCGTCGGCCCGGGCCTCCTGGATGAGCTTCCAGGCGGTCCAGATCAGGAAGGCGCCGAAGAGGTAGAACACCCAGGCGAAGCTGGCGAGGATCGCGGCGCCCGCGGCGATGAAGATCGCCCGCAGGACCAGGGCTATGAGGACACCGATGAGCAGCACCCGCTGCTGGTACTGCGACGGGACCGCGAACTTCGCCATGATCAGGACGAAGACGAAGAGGTTGTCCACGCTGAGCGACTTCTCGGTGATGAAGCCCGCGAAGAACTCGCCGGCCGGCTCACCGCCGCCGAAGACGAGCAGCCCGACCCCGAAGAGCCCGGCGAGGGCGATCCAGACGACGGTCCAGATGCCCGCTTCCTTGATCGACACGTCGTGCGGTTTGCGGCCGATGAAGAAATCGACCCCGATGAGGGCGGCAAGGCCCACGATGGTGAAGACCCATAGGGCCAAGGAAACATCCACTGCGCCTCCGACAGTACGTAACGGCAGGTGATCAGCGTCGTCGCGCTGCCGGAGGTCTCTTCCACCCGGTTCGGGCCGGCGCCCCGGGATCAGGCCTGATCCGTATTGACGGGTACGCCGCAGCAGGGAGTACTCCCCTCCGTGAGGAAAACAGTACCCCAACCACCAAGAAAAGGTAAAGCGATTGGCAAAAGAAAGACCAAGTTCCCTGGTCAGGGCCCTTTACTAGTACTTGGCGCGAGCCGCCGCGACCTGAGCGAGGACCTGCTGGAGCACCTGGCTGCCGGGCGGCACCAGGCTCGGCTCATAGGTCCAGGCGTGCCCCACCCAGGGGTCGGCGAGATGATCCTCGGCCACCGGCGTCAGCCGCAGCAGCGCCCGCCACAGCGGATCCAGCAACGGACCGTAACTGTCGGCGTCCTCCCGGTCGGCGACCATCATCAGGTGGACGCCGACGCCGGGCCCCTCGTCCGCGAGGTAGCGCAGCTGGGTCACGGCACGGTCGTCGAAGCCGTGCGGGAAGTCGTTGACGACCAGCAGCTGCTGGGCCGTGTCGAAGCCGGGCGGCAGCGAGTCGGCCATCCCGCCGCGCACCGCCATCTGCACCAGGTCGACCCGTTCGGTGAGCCGGCCCAGGACCGCCGCGACTCCGGCCGCGCCGACCGCGGGCGGGGCCGCGAGCACGCCGCTCTGCACCAGCGGCGCGAGTTCCCTGGCCCCCGAACCGGCCGCATCGATGACATGCACGGTGAACTCGTCCGCCGGATGCACCGCCAGCAGCCGGGCCGTGTGCGCCACGGCCGACTCCATGGCGAGGCGGCGCAGCTCGTGGGAGTCGGCGAACGATCCGTCGGACAGGCCCGACCGCCCGCTGTCGATCCACAGGCCCCGTTCGAGCGGGAGCCTGACCAGCATCGGGATGCGCAGCGGATCGCTCTCGGGAAGGTGCAGGTCGCCCAGGCGCACGGCCATGGGCATCTCCATCGGGACGCGGTAGGCGTGCCAGACCGGGTTGTCCCAGCGCGCGTACGCCGCGGGCAGCGCCGGTTCGACCACGTCGGCCTCGGCGCCGAGCTGGACGAGATCCCGGTCCAGGGCCTCCCGGGCCTGGTCGACGAGCTGGATGTGCTTGGCCTGGGCCGCCTCGCGGGCGGCCTCGCCCTGGCCGCCCATCCTGCTGCGCGGGTCGGACAGGACCTGGTCCAGCTCCTTCTCCATCCGCGTGTCGGCGAAGTCGACGGCGCTGCGGTACGCGGCCGTGCTGCGGGCCAGGTCCTCGAACATCCCCCAGACCTGGTTGTAGAGCCGCTCGTCCATGGACCAGCCGGTCGCGTCACCGGCGACCGGCCGGGCGGGCTCTCCGGGCCGTGCCGGGGGCGCGGTGGGTGCGGGCGGGGGCGGAGCGGCGTTCTGCCGGCGCGGGTGGCTGTAGTCGATCGGACCACCGGTGGCAGGGGTCGTGGGCGTCGGCTGGGTGGTGTCGGGATCGGTGGGCGTGGCGCCTGCCGGGTAGCCCGTGCCCGAGGGGCCCTGCGGGTTCTGGGTCGCCCCGTACGGGCCGGCACCGCCCTGGGTGCCCTGCGCGCCGTAGGGCGAGCCGCCCTGGTCCGGACCGAGGGCGGACGCGGCCGCCTGCCGGGAGCGGTCGCCGTCCGCCGTGCGCGGCGCCTGCACCGAGCGGGCCAGGCCCTGGACCACGGCGTCGTTGATGCCCGCCGCGAGGCGGTGCGCCTGCGACAGGCCCTGGTCGGTCAGGAGTTCGGTGAGGCCGCCCGCGTAGCCCTGTCCGACGGCGCGCACCTTCCAGGCGCCCTGCCGCCGGTACAGCTCCAGGGCGACGACCGCCGACTCCGCGTCCAGGCCGGTGATCGTGTAGGTGGCGACCTCGGTGCCGTCCAGGCCGGTGACCGCGACGAAGGGGGCCGCGACCGAGCCGAAGCTGACCGGCCCCCCGACGCCGGTGGGCAGCGCGAGCAGCACGCTGACCCGGTGCACGGCAGCCGACACGGCGTCCAGGTCCACCGCGAGGCGGTGGTCGGCGGCGGCCTGCCGGGAGACCTCCACGCCGGGGAGCGTGGGCACGCCGGGATGGGCCACCCACTCGACGCCGGGGACCTTGCCGTTCTCGTCACCGAGTGTGGCAACCGCCATGACCGGCCTGCCGGCCGAGACCCGGATCTCGAGGCGGACCTGGGAGAGCGGGTGGTTCTGCCCCCGCACCAGCTCGGCCGTCATCGACTGTCGTCCCCCTGCGTCGCGTGTGGTGTTGTCTCGGGTGCCGCTCTCCGCCCTACAGCGCGGGCAGGATCGCGGGCATCAGGTCCTGGAAGGTGCGGCCGTTGGCCGGAGCGCCGAGGGCCGTCATGTTCCAGCCCCCGCCGACGCGGTGCACCTTCGCCATGATCTGGGCCGTGTAGGCGCCGCCGCCCGCCAGCGTGTAGCGCGCGAGCTCCTGGCCGTTGGTCTCGTCGACCAGACGGCAGAACGCGTTCTGCACCTCCTGGAACGTCTGGCCGGTGAAGGAGTTCACCGTGAAGACGATCTGGTCGATGTGGACCGGCACGCGCGCGAGGTCGACGAGGATCGCCTCGTCGTCGCCGCCCTGACCGACACCGCCGACGAGGTTGTCACCGGTGTGACGGACCGAGCCGTCGTCACTCACCAGGTGGCGGAAGAAGACGACGTCGACCGGCTGCTTGTCGGCGAACAGGACGGCCGAGGCGTCGAGGTCGATCTCCCGGGTCCGGGAGCCGAACAGGCCGCGCCGCGGGGCCGCCTGCCACCCGAGACCCATGCGCACCGCGGTCAGGCTGCCCCCGTCGTTCTTCTGAAGACTGATGGCCTGACCCTTGGTCATGTTGACGGTCACGCGCTGATTCCCCTCTCGAGCTGTCCCCTGTTGCCGCGAGCCCGCGGTTGACGGAAACCCTACGCAAAGGCACTGACAGTGCCGTACCCGGTCCCGCACTTTGTGTCGGTCTTGCAACACAGCACGTGCGGGGCCCGGGCACAGCAGTCGCAGGGGTCCGTCAGGCCAGACCCGCCTCCCTCATCTGGCGCAGTTCCTTCTTCATTTCGGAGACCTCGTCGCGGATCCGGGCGGCGACCTCGAACTGGAGGTCGGCGGCGGCGGCCCGCATGCGCTCCGTCATCTCCTCGATCTGCCCGGCGAGTTCGGCGGCCGGGCGGTCCGTCGGCACTGTCTCCTTGGATGTGCCCTTGGCCGACCTGGACTTGGCGCCCTTGGCCGCCTTCTCGCCGAGGGAGGGCACCGGGGCCCTGGTGCCCCGCCCGTCCTTCTTCGCGCGGTAGCCCGAGCCGAGCAGCTGCTCGGTGTCGACCTCCTCGCGGGAGATCTGGGCGACGATGTCGTTGATCTTCTTGCGGAGCGGCTGCGGGTCGATGCCGTGGGCCGTGTTGTAGGCGACCTGCTTCTCCCGGCGGCGGTTGGTCTCCTCGATGGCCCGCTCCATGCCCGGGGTGATCTTGTCCGCGTACATGTGGACCTGACCGGAGACGTTGCGCGCCGCGCGGCCGATGGTCTGGATCAGCGAGGTGCCGGAGCGCAGGAAGCCCTCCTTGTCGGCGTCGAGGATCGCCACCAGGGACACCTCGGGCAGGTCGAGGCCCTCCCGCAGGAGGTTGATGCCGACCAGGACGTCGAACTCGCCGGCGCGCAGTTCGCGCAGCAGCTCGATCCGGCGCAGCGTGTCGACGTCGCTGTGCAGGTAGCGCACGTGGATGCCGAGCTCCAGGAAGTAGTCCGTGAGGTCCTCGGCCATCTTCTTGGTGAGCGTGGTGACCAGGACGCGCTCGTCCTTCTCGACCCGCGTGCGGATCTCGTGCACCAGGTCGTCGATCTGGCCCTCGGT
This sequence comes from Streptomyces sp. 3330, assembly GCF_031456635.1. NCBI lineage: Bacteria > Bacillati > Actinomycetota > Actinomycetes > Kitasatosporales > Streptomycetaceae > Streptomyces > Streptomyces sp. 3330. The sequence goes on along the minus strand of NZ_JAVDVA010000015.1, from coordinate 178,310 downwards.
CGGCTTGACGACGACCTCCGGGTCGATCAGACCGGTGGGGCGGATGATCTGCTCGACGGTGCCGTCCCCGCGGGAGAGCTCGTACTTGCCGGGGGTCGCCGACAGGTAGACGGTCTGCCCGATGCGCTCCTGGAACTCCTCCCACTTCAACGGGCGGTTGTCCAGCGCGGAGGGCAGCCGGAAGCCGTGGTCGACGAGGGTCCTCTTGCGGGAGGCGTCCCCCTCGTACATGGCGCCGATCTGCGGGACGGTGACATGCGACTCGTCGATGACGAGCAGGAAGTCGTCCGGGAAGTAGTCGAGCAGGGTGTTCGGCGGGGAGCCGGGCAGACGGCCGTCGAAGTGCATCGAGTAGTTCTCGACGCCGGAGCAGGAACCGATCTGGCGGAGCATCTCCAGGTCGTAGGTGGTGCGCATGCGCAGGCGCTGGGCCTCCAGGAGCTTGCCCTGCTTCTCCAGCTCGGCCAGGCGCTCGCCCAGCTCCTTCTCGATGTCGTTGGCGGCCCGCTCCAGGCGCTCGGGGCCCGCCACGTAGTGCGTGGCCGGAAAGATGTACAGCTGCTGGTCGTCGCTGATGATCTCGCCGGTGAGCGGGTGCAGCGTGGACAGGGCCTCGATCTCGTCGCCGAACATCTCGATGCGGACGGCGAGCTCCTCGTAGACCGGGAAGATCTCGATGGTGTCACCGCGCACCCGGAAGGTGCCCCGGCTGAACGCCAGGTCGTTGCGCGTGTACTGGATGTCGACGAAGCGGCGCAGCAGCTGGTCGCGGTCGACCTCGTCGCCGACGCGGAGCGGGACCATGCGGTCCACGTACTCCTGCGGGGTGCCGAGGCCGTAGATGCAGGAGACCGAGGCGACCACGACGACGTCCCGGCGGGTGAGCAGTGAGTTCGTCGCCGAGTGGCGCAGGCGCTCGACCTCCTCGTTGATCGAGGAGTCCTTCTCGATGTAGGTGTCCGACTGCGGGACGTACGCCTCGGGCTGGTAGTAGTCGTAGTACGAGACGAAGTACTCGACCGCGTTGTTCGGCAGCAGTTCGCGGAACTCGTTCGCCAGCTGGGCGGCCAGGGTCTTGTTCGGCGCCATCACCAGGGTGGGGCGCTGGAGCTTCTCGATCATCCACGCCGTGGTCGCGGACTTTCCGGTGCCGGTCGCGCCGAGCAGGACGACGTCCTTCTCACCCGCCTCGACGCGCTTGGCCAGCTCGGCGATGGCCGCCGGCTGGTCGCCGCTGGGCTGGTAGGGACTGACGACCTCGAAAGGCGCCACCGTGCGTTCGATGTGGGAAACGGGCCGCATGCCATCAACCGTACGACCCCCCACTGACAACGGGGTCCGATCAGGGGTTTCGCGGGGGCCGGCCCCGGGGCGGAGCGGATACGGGGATCAGCGGTTCTGCGGGGTCCGGGACTCGCGGTGCGTCACCTTGCCGCGGCTGCGGAGCGGGGTGCGGCGCGACGGGTACGGGGCCGGCGGGTGCGCCGGGACGCCGGGCTTGTGCTCGGCGGGAGTCCAGTCGGGCTTGCCGACGACCATCAGCGGGTCGAACAGCACGACGACGCCGGCGAGGCAGAGGAAGGCGAGCGGGCCGATCAGCATCGGCGCGAGGAGGGCGGCGGGAGAGTCGCCCGCGGTCGGTGTCCCCGTGTGCAGATGGACGCTCAGGGCGGCCATCCCCGTGTAGTGCATGCCGGTCACGGCCAGTCCCATGATCAGACTGGCGCCCACGCTCCACAGGAAGCCCCTGACCTGTGCCGCGGCCCACAGGGCGGCGGTGGCGGCCACCATGGCGATGGCGACGGAGGTGGCGACGGTGAGGGTGTTGTACTCGAAGGCGCCGTTGAAGCGCATTCCGGCCATGCCCAGGTAGTGCATCGACGCGATGCCCAGGCCGGTGATGGTGCCGCCGGTGAACAGCGCCGTCCCGGTCGCGCCCCGGTAGCCGACTATGAAGATCCCCACGCCCACCATGACGATGGCGATGCCCAGACTCGCGTAGGTCATCGGCTTGTCGTAGTGGATCGGGGCGCCGTCGACCGTGAAGCCGATCATCGCGATGAAGTGCATGGTCCAGATGCCTGAGCCGATGGCCGCCGAGCCGAGGGCGAGCCATCCGGGACGCCAGGACTGGGCGACGAGCAGGGCTCTCGTGGTGCAGCGCAGACCGAGGGCACCGCCGAGGCAGGCCATGAGGTAGGCCACCAGCGGTGTGACGAGTCCGTAGCTGAAACCGTCGACCGTGCCGTGCATGCGCGGTTGCCCTTCGCCCTGTTGCCTGGTTGTCCTGGAACGCGCCCCTCCCCACGACCGCTGAGCGCGGTCAAGGCTGAGAGAGAGTATGACCCCCACCGGAATGGTCGAACGATTTTCCGGCAAAGAAACACGCCCTTGTCGCACATGTGCGGCATCAGTGAGCGGCCTCCGGGTCCCCCTTTCGATGTGTGGTCGTCCTGCGCCCCCTCCGCCGTCGACCCTCTGCTGTCACTGTTGAGCTGTAAGTGATGGCCCGACGCGAGGAGTACGCATGCACGCACGCGTGGTTGCCGCCATGTCCGCCGCGATCCTGGGCGTCGTCGCCCTGCTGCTCCCCGTTCACGACGCCCGGGCCGGCAGCACCTTCCGGCCGGCGGTGATCGCCCACCGGGGGGCCTCCGCCCACGCCCCAGAGAACACCCTGGCCGCCGTCGACGAGGCGGCCTCGCTGGGCATCCGGTGGGTGGAGAACGACGTCCAGCGCACCAAGGACGGCGAACTCGTGGTGATCCACGACGACAGTCTGCGCCGCACGACCGACGCCGAGGAGGTCTTCCCCGGCCGGTCCCCGTGGAAGGTACGGGACTTCACGGCGGCAGAGATAGCCCGGCTCGACGCGGGGAGCTGGTTCGGCGCCGCGTACACGGGCGCGCGCGTACCGACGCTGAAGGAGTACGTCGACCGTGTCGAGAGTCACCACCAGAAGCTGCTGCTGGAGGTCAAGAACCCCGAGCTGTATCCGGGGATCGAGCGGCAGACCCTCGAGCTGCTGAGCAACGAGGGCTGGCTGGACCGGCGGCACCTCACAAACCGGCTGATCGTGCAGAGCTTCAGCGCCGACAGCCTGCGCACCGTCCACGACCTGAAGCCCGCGGTGCGGACCGGTCTGCTCGGCAGGCCCGCCCTCGCGGACCTGCCCCGCTGCGCGGGCTTCGCCGATCTGGTCAACCCGTCGTACACCGGCCTCTCCCCCGCCTACGTCTCCGTCGTGCACGCGCTCACCGGACCGCACGGCAAGCCGATGAAGGTGTTCGCCTGGACCGTCGACGACCCCGCGACCGCCGAGGCCGTCGCGGGGTACGGCGTCGACGGCGTGATCACCAACAAGCCCGACGTGGTGCGGCGGGCCCTGTACGGGTATTGACGCCCGGCGGCCCCGGGCGGCACGGTCCGGGCGCGGGCCGCGCCGCCGCCCGGGGGCGTTGTCAGTGGGGAGTCGTACGGTGGGCGCATGGACAGCCATGGACAGGACGAGCAGCGGGTCGTGTGGACCCTCGTCGGCACCGACATCGGTCCGCTGCTGTTGGCAGCGACCGGCGAGGGTCTGCTCAACGTCGTGTTCCACGCCACCGACGCGGTACGCGACCAGGCGCTGGCCCGGCTCGCGGCCCGGCGGGGCACGGAGCCCGTCGAAGCGCCCGACTCCCCGCTCCTGGCCGAGGCGATACGCCAGGTGAAGGCCTACTTCGCCGGTGAGCGCCGGGACTTCGAGCTGCCCCTGGACTGGTCGCTGATCTCGGGCTTCAACCGGCAGGTGCTCCGCGAGCTGGCGTCCGGTGTCCCGTACGGGGCGGTCGTCGGCTACGGCGATCTCGCCAGGCGGGTGGGACAGCCGCTGGCCGCGCAGGCGGTGGGGGTGGCGATGGGCGCCAATCCGCTGCCGGTCGTGGTGCCCTGTCACCGGGTGGTGGAGAGCGACGGCGGCATCGGCGGGTTCGGGGGCGGACTGGAGACGAAGCGGAAGCTGCTCGCGCTGGAAGGGGTACTACCCGAGCCGCTGTTCTGAGGGGACACTGCGCCGGTGACCATATTCCCCGCTCGTCGCCACGGCCGCGCGACGGTCCGGTGTGGGCCGTGACCGCCGTCGAGCGGGCCGCCGCACCCGTCGACGCCGCCCTCCTGCCCGCGCTGCGGCGCCGCACGACCGGGGTGCTGGTCGCGAGCCAGATCCTCGGCGGGCTCGGCGTCGCCACCGGTATCGCGCTGTCCGCCGTGCTGGCCCGGCAGGTCAGCGGCACCGAGGCGCTGTCCGGGCTCGCGCCCACCGCCACCGTCGCCGGTACGGCCGTGCTGTCCGTGCCGATGGCCGCGCTGATGACCGCGCGCGGGCGCCGGCCCGGACTGGTGCTGGCCTATCTGGTCGGCGCCCTGGGCGCCTGTGTCGTCGTGGTGGCGGCTCGGGCCGGGAACTACCCGCTGCTGCTGTGCGGCATGGCCGCTTTCGGCGCGGCGTCGTCGGCGAACCTCCAGGCGCGGTTCGCCGCCGCCGACCTCGCCGAACCGGCGCGGCGTGCCCGGGCCATCTCGAACGTGGTGTGGGCGACCACCATCGGGGCCGTCCTGGGCCCGAACATCGCCGCGCCCGCCGGCCGGAGCGTCGCCGGTCTCGGCATTCCCGCGGCGGCGGGCCCCTTCCTGTGGGCCGCCGGGATCTTCGTCCTGGCCGCGGTCCTGGTGGCCGTCCTGCTGCGCCCCGACCCGCTGCTGACGGCCCGCGCGCTCGCGCCGCAGGAGGAGCGGTCCCCGCAGGCCCGTTCCCTGCGTGCCGGTCTGGCGGCCGTCGCCGCCTCGCCCCGCGCGCGGCTCGCGCTCGTGACGGTGGCCGTGTCGCACACGGCGATGGTCTCGGTCATGTCGATGACTCCGCTCGACCTCACCCACCACGGCGCGAGCATCGATCTGATCGGTCTGGTCATCAGCGGGCACATCGCGGGCATGTACGCGTTCGCGCCGCTGATGGGACGCCTGGCGGACCGGGTGGGACGGCTCTCGGTCGTGGGACTCGCGGCCGGGCTGCTGGCCGTCGCGATGTTCCTGGCGGGGACGGCGGGCGACAGTCACGGGCAGACCGCCGCCGGGCTCTTCGTGCTCGGGCTGGGCTGGTCGGCCGGGCTCGTTTCGGGTTCCGCGCTGCTCACGGACGCGGTGCCGCAGTCGGCGCGGGCCGCCGCCCAGGGGATCTCCGACCTCACCATGAACACCTCGGCGGGGTTCGGCGGAGCGATCGCCGGGCTGATCGTCGCGCAGGCGAGCTACGCCTGGCTCAACGTCGCCGCGGCGAGCCTGCTCGTCCCGCTGGCCGCCCTGGTGCTGTTCACCCGGAGCGGGACCGGGAGCGGCCGGACCGGGACCGGGGACAAGAACGCGACCGGGAACAGGACCGTGGCCGAGGACGGACGCGGGAACGACGGCGGAAGCGGGACGGCACCGGAGGACAGCCCGCCGGGCGTACGGCAGACGTAGGCACGTCGGTCGTGGCCGGGGTCGGTGCCAGGCAGGCCAGGGGCGGCAGGGTCGGTGCCGGCCGCACCCCCTACGGTCCGGTCCGGTCCCGTCCGTTCCCGTCCGTTGCGGTCAGGCCTGGTCAGGTCAGTCGTAGTGCCGGGCCTCGATGACGTTGCCGTCCGGGTCGCGGAAGTAGAAGCTGCGTGTGGCCTCGCCGCGGGCGCCGAAGGAGCCCGTCGAGACGTCGGACACGGGGACGGCGCGCTCCTCCAGGCGGGCCAGCAGCGTGTCGAAGCCGGTGCGCGGCAGGGCGAGGCAGACGTGGTTCACGGGGTGCCCCGCGCTCTCGGCAGCGCCCGGAAGCATCTTCATCCGTTCGGCCATCGGCAACGGCATGAGGTCGAGGAGGGCCTCCTCGTTGATGCGTACGGAGGGAAACGGTTCCTCGCCCGCGGCGAACTCCGCGAGCCGTACGGGTTCCAGGCCGACGGCCTTCTCGTAGAAGCCGGCGGCGGCGATCGGGTCGCGTACCCACAGGACGACGTGGTCGAGACGTGTGGTGTTGTCCGTCATACCTCCCAGGCTGGTGTCCTGCTCCACAGGCCGCAAGGGTTTGACCGGGCGCGCCGCCCGCCAGAGATGAGGGGGAGACCGACGGACAGGAGGCGGGCGCGTGGTGCTGGTGGTGTCGGAAGAGGTGCGGGACGCGGTCGACGCGCGTCGACCCGTGGTGGCGCTGGAATCCACGATCATCTCGCACGGGCTGCCCCGCCCGCGCAACCTCCAGGTGGCACGGGAGCTGGAGGCGGTCGTACGCGCGGAGGGCGCCGTCCCCGCGACGATCGCCGTGCTGGACGGGCGGCCCCATGTGGGCCTGGACAAACAGCAGTTGGAGCGGGTCGCGAACGAGGACGGTTTCCGCAAGCTGGGCCATCGCGACCTGCCGCTCGCGGTGGCCTCGGGCGCGAGCGGGGCGACCACCGTCTCGGCCACGGCGCTGCTGGCGGCGCTCGCGGGGGTGCGGGTGTTCGCGACGGGCGGGCTCGGCGGGGTGCACCGGGAGTGGACGGTCACCCAGGACGAGTCGGCCGACCTGGGGCTGCTGGCGAGCACCCGGATCACGGTGGTGTGCGCGGGGGTGAAGTCGATCCTGGACGTGCCCGCGACCCTCCAGCGGCTGGAGACCCTGGGCGTCGCCGTCGCCGGGTACGGCACCGAGCGGTTCCCGGGGTTCTATCTGTCCGACTCCGGGCATCCCGTGGACTGGACGCTGCGGACCCCGGGCCAGGTGGCCGACGTGATGCGGGCTCAGGACGCGCTCGGCGGCCCGGAGTCCGCTCTGATCGTCGCCAACCCGGTCCCTCGGGAGGAGCAGCTCGATCCCGAGCTGCACGCGCGTGTGCTCGCCGACGCGCTGCACGCGTGCGAGGAGGCGGGCGTCACCGGCCAGGGCGTCACGCCGTTCCTGCTCGACTACCTCGTCCGGCACACCGACGGCGCGTCCCTGAGCGCCAATCTGGCGGCGGTGCGCGGCAACGTGCGGCTCGCGGCGCGGATCGCGACGGCCTGGGTCGAGGCATGACCACCCGACCGCCCGCCACGGACGGCACACCCGGCCCGGACAGCGGCCCGCACGGCGGTCCGGTCGCCCCCGGCGAGCCGATCCGGAGCGTGCGGCCGGGCGGTGGGGCGCTGCTGGTCGTCGGGGACGTCGTGACGGACGTCGTCGCCCGTCATCGCGGCCCCCTCGCCGCCGGTACGGACACGGCCTCCGTGATCCGGACCCTGCCGGGCGGGGCGGGCGCCAACGTGGCGTGCTGGGCGGCGCATTGGGGGTGCGCGGACGTCCGGCTCCTCGGCCGGGTGGGCGCGGAGTCGGCGGCCTGGCACGAACGGGAGCTGACCGCCTGCGGGGTACGGCCGCGGCTCGTCGTCGACCCGCAAGCGACCACCGGGACGGTGATCTGCCTGGTCGACACCGGTGCGGCGGCCGAGCGGACGTTCCTCACCGACAGCGGCGCGTCGCTGCGGCTCGACCCCGGCGACTGGTCGGACACCCTCCTCGACGGCGTCGGCCGGCTGCATCTGTCGGGCTACCTGCTCTTCTCGGAGTCGGGGCGCGCCCTGGTCGGCACGGCGTCGGCCGCGGCACGCGCGCGTGCAGTGCCGGTGAGTCTCGATCCGGCGTCGGCGGGATTCCTGACGGAACTCGGCGCCGACCGCTTCCTGTCCCTCGTCGAGGGCGTGGACGTACTGCTGCCGAGCCGCGCCGAGGCCTGTCTGCTGACCGGGCTGCCCGACGGAGCGTCCGCAGCGGCCGCGCTGAGCCGCCTGGTTCCGCTGGTGGTGTCCAAGGAGGGCGCCGACGGAGCGCTGGTGGCCCGGGACGGCACCGTGCTCGCCCGCGTCCCCGCCGCTCCGGCGACGCCCCTGGACACCACGGGCGCGGGCGACGCCTTCACCGGAGCCTTCCTCGCCGCGCTGCTCACGGGAGCCGACGCGGGGGCCGCCGCGACCGAGGGGTGCCGGGCGGGGGCCCGGGCGGTGGAACGGGTGGGCGGCAGACCTCCTGCGCGGGGCGAGAGCGCGGCCTCGGCGGCACACCGGGCCCAGGTCCACTGAGGGCGGGCACCGCGCCGGGCCGCCCCCTCTCCGGGCTCCTCCCGACTCCCCGCGGCCCACGCCTACTCCTTGCGCCCCCACGCCGAGATCATCGGCGCCGTGGCCAGGTCCATGTTCCCGGCGGCCACGTCCGCCAGGTGCCGGTCGATCTCGTCGTCGGTCGCCAGGCCCGCTCCGACGAGTTCCCCGCGGATCTGGCGGACGGTCGCGGACTCCAGGGCCGCGCAGGCGGGTGAGGTGACGGGGAAGTAGGCATCGGCCTCGACCCTGCGCAGCCCGGCCTCGCGGAGCAGACGCGGGAGTTTGCGGCCGTAGGAGAGGTCGGCGCCCCGGCCGGCCAGGAGCTTGCGGAAGCCGTGCCGCAAGCGGTTGGCCAACTGCTGTTCGGGGCCGTGTTCGTCGGGGCAGAGCAGGGGCTGGAGGGCGGGGTCGGCGTCCTCGACCAGGAGCCGTCCGCCCGGTCGCAGCGCCTTGACCATCGATCGCAACGCCCGGTCCCGGTCCGGCACATGGACCAGCACGAGCCGTGCGTGCACCAGGTCGAATCCCTCCATCGGGGGTTCCTGTCCGCCGAGGTCGTGGACCCGTACCTCGACCGGCGGACGGGCGACCGACGTCAGCCGGGAGGTGTCGATGTCCGTCGCCAGGACCTTGCCCGTCGGACCGACCTTCTTCGCCAGCCAGGACACCACGGAGGTGCCGCCCGCGCCGGCCTCCCAGCAGCGCCAGCCGGCCCCGACCCCGAACGCCTCGAAATGGCGGATCGTCGTGGCGTCGAAGAGGGCGGCGAAGGCGTCGAAGCGTTCCCCCGCCTCGGGCTGCCGATTGTCCAGGAGGTACCCGTCGGATCGCGTCATGCCGCGATCATCCCAGTTGTCCGGCTCGTCGGAGGGCGACGACGCGGCCGGGACGGGGGACGGGACAGCCCGGCCGGGATGCTGTCGGCGACGCCGGGAACCCGTACCGGAAACGGGCGGCCACCGTGCCCCGCTCGGGCGGGGACATGCGTCGTCCACAGGCCGGAACCAGCGAAACCGGCTCTGTCCACAGGCTTACCCTCGGCCTACGCGGGCCTGGCAGACTGGCGCGCCAGGACGCGGGAGCGCGGCCCGCGGAGATACACGCAAGGAGACCCAGATGACCATGGCGGGGAATCTGCGGAAGGTCACCGGCCTCGGAGGGGTCGGCGGCCTGCGCAGGGTGGCGCGGCTGGCCCGGCGACGGCCCAAGGTCGACCTGAGTCACCCCGCGCGGTCCCCGCTGGGTTCCTCGGTGGTGAACTGCGTGGCCTACCGGGACGGTGTCCGGGCCCCGCGCGGCGGCGATCTGGTCGAGACGGTGGAGCGGGTGCGCAAGCAGGGTCACGGATTCGTGTGGCTCGGCCTGCACGAGCCGACGAACGACGAGTTCGCGGGCATCGCCGAGCTCTTCGACCTGCATCCGCTGGCCGTCGAGGACGCCGTCGAGGCCCATCAGCGGCCCAAGGTCGAGCGGTACGGGGAGACCTTGTTCGCGGTCTTCAAGACAGTCTGCTACGTCGAGCACGAGGAACTGACGGCGACCAGCGAGGTGGTCAACACCGGCGAGATCATGGTGTTCGTCGGCCGGGACTTCGTGATCACGGTGCGCCATGGCCGGCACGGGTCGCTGGGCCCGCTGCGCGAGGAACTGGAGTCCGACACCACTCAGCTGACCAAGGGTCCGTCGGCGGTGCTGCACGCCGTCGCGGACCACGTGGTGGACGACTACCTCAACGTCATCGACTCCGTGCAGGAGGACATCGACAAGGTGGAGACGGAGGTCTTCGCGGCGAACGGCGCCCGCACGGATCCGGGTCGCATCTACCAGCTCAAGCGTGAACTCCTCGAACTGAAGCGGGCGGTGGTGCCGCTCGGCCGTCCGCTCCTCGACCTCGCCGACCGGCCGGTCCGCGTGATCGATCCGGAGATACAGGCCTACTTCCGGGACGTCTCCGACCACCTGCTGCGCGCCACGGAGCAGATCGCCGCCTTCGACGAGCTGCTCAACTCGATCCTCCAGGCGCATCTGGCACAGGTCACGGTCGCGCAGAACGAGGACATGCGGAAGATCACGGCCTGGGCCGCGGTGATCGCCGTGCCGACGATGGTCTGCGGGGTGTACGGCATGAACTTCGACCACATGCCGGAGCTGCACTGGAGGTTCGGCTACCCGTTGGTCCTCGGCGTGATATCCGCCGCCTGCTGGGTCCTGTACCGGGGCTTCCGGCGCAACGGCTGGCTCTGAGCCACCGCTCCGGCCCGGGCGACCGCCGCCGTCCCCGCTGCCGCCGTCCCCACTGCCGCCGCCTCACTGTCACCGCCCTTCGCCACGGTCACCCCTCGCCACCGCCGACCTCGCCGCCTGCCAGGAGCGGCGCCCCGTCAGTGACGTGCGGGTCCGGACGCGGCGTAGACGGTCTCGGCCCAGGCGGCGATCTGCTCCTCGGGCAGGTGCCGGGCGAGGTCTGCCTCACTGATCATGCCCACCAGGCGCTTGTTCTCGATGACGGGCAGCCGGCGGATCCGGTGTTCCTGCATCTCGTGGAGCACCTCACCGATGTCGGCGCCCGCGTCGATCCATCGCGGTGTGCCCTGGGCCATCTCGCCTGCGGTGACCCGGGCGGGGTCGTGCCCCATGGCCACACAGCCGACGACGATGTCCCGGTCGGTGAGGATCCCGCAGAGCCGCTCGTTCTCGTCGCTGATGGGCAGCGCGCCGACGTTCAGTTCGCGCATCAGCTGGGCGGCGCGGTCGAGGGTCTCGTGGGCGGGGATCCACTGGGCGCCCCGGTGCATGATGTCTGCGGCGGTGGTCATGGAGTACCTCCCGGTGCCCGTCGGCCGGCGCGGCGCGGGGAGGGGCGCCGCTGGTCCCGGCGCCCTACATTCTTGCCGCGCCGCCCGACGCCCGCACCCGGAGCACGACGCCCCCGGCCCGGCGTCCCCCGCCGACTCGGTTCACCGGCGCGGGGTCAGCCGCCCCAGGCCGGGTGCCGGGGGTCGTCCGCGCGGACGAGGACGTCGGCCGCAGCTGCCGGGTCGGTCTCCTCGGCGTATCGCGCGAACGCGGGCAGCGTCCAGTGGTCGGCCTCCGGGGTGCGCCGCCGCAGGGCCGGCGGGGAGAGGAGGACGTGGACGGTCAGGTCGAAGGGGAACCAGTGCCGCAGCAGGAAGGGGCCGTGCAGCAGCAGGAATCCGCCGGGTGGCAGCGGCACGTAGGGGCTGCGGGTGGCGCGGTCGCTGACGGGGTCCCGGAGATCGGGCAGGATCCGTCCGTCGCCGCCGGGTTCGAGGGGATCGAACACCTCGCGCCACAGGGCGCCGGTGTCGAACCAGCCGTCGTAGTAGGCGTCCACGTCCTGATGGCCGTACTCCAGGCGGAGGGAGGCGGGGCGCAGGAAGCCGTGCGTGTCCACGACTCGGGAGGGGCGGCCGCGGGTGCGCAGGGCTTCGGCGACCAGCTCGGCGAGGTCTCCCGGACGGGCCGCCGGTGCGCCGTCGAAGGCCACGCGTGGCCGGCGGACGCCGTCGTCGGTCTTCAGATCGAGCAGCCGCTCGGCGAGGAGGTCGCCGAGCCGTTCCCAGGTGATCGCTTCGAGTCGCACAGGGCCCATGATGCGTCAGGCGCCGCTCCGGCCGCCCCGCCCTCTTGGTGCCCCGGCCCGTCCGCCCTGGCCTCTGGCGCCCCGGTCCGTTCGCCCTGCCCTCGTCGAGACTCCGCCCGGCCCCCGGTGCTCCCTCGGCTCCCTCGCCCTCGACGCGGCCGAACCGACCGCCCCGCCCTCGTCACGACCCGGTCCGGTCGGTCGGTCGCGGGCCCTGCGCTCCCGGGCCGGTGACCAGGTGCCGCCGCGTTCGTCAGGGGGCATGAAGACCCCATGGCAGCCGCAGCCCTCACCGCTCCCGCGCCCCGCACCGGGCTCCTCGTCGTCCAGCCGCTCCGGCGGAAGCAGTGCGCCGGGTGCCGTCGCGGGCCGCTGCCCCTGCTGGTCATGGAGGACGCCGCGCCCCGCTGTCTCGACTGCGCCGATCTCGGGCATCTGGTGTTCCTGCCGCGCGGTGACACGGCGCTGACCCGCAGGTCGCGGGAGGAGAGCGGACTGTCGGCGGTGGTGATCCGGTTCAACCGGCGCAAGGCACGTTACGAGCGCCAGGGCGTGCTGGTGGAAGAGGCGGCGCTCGCCCGGGCCGAGGAACGGTGCCTGGCGGACGCCGAGGTCCGCCGGCGCCGTCGGATCCGGGACGCGCGACGCCGGGCGGCGCAGGACGAGCGCTTCGCGGAGGCGTTCGCGGCGGAGATCCTGCGGCTGCTTCCCGGTTGCCCGCAGGACCGGGCGCGCGCGATCGCCGCGCACGCCTCCCTGCGGGGCAGCGGCCGGGTCGGACGCAGCGCCGCCGGGCGGGCGTTGTCCGAGGGGGCCGTCGTCTCCGCGGTCGTGGCGTCCGTACGGCATCTGGACACGCCGTACGACCGGCTGCTGATGAGCGGCGTGCCCCGGAACGAGGCGCGCCGACGGATCGCGGCGGAGGTGGAGGCCCGGATTCGGACGTGGCGGGAGGAAGCGGACAGGACGGCCTAGCCGGACCCCTCGTGCGGAGGGCGGCCCGCCCGGTCACGCGGTGCGGGGCCGGGCCAGGCGGACACCCGGCTCAGGGGCCGGGCCGGGCGCTCGCCCCGCGCGGACGAGGGAGCCGACGCTCGCCCGGCGCGAAGGACGGAGCCGGACGTCGCCCGGCGCGGACCACGGCCCGGTGGACGTCCGCGCATGACTCCGCGCGTTTCGGCCATGGTCACCGATCATGAACGGGATTTCACTTGAGGTGAGGGACGGACCCGGGCAGGATCGCCGCACTACGGCTGGGAGTTGACGTTGTCATGATCGATGGACCCTATGAGGTGCTCGCGATGGTGGGCACCGTGACGACGGGGCTGATGGCCGGGGTCTTCTGCGCCTTCTCGGTCCTGGTGATGCGGGGGCTCGCCGCGCTGCCGCCCGCGCAGGGCGTCGCGGCGATGAACGCGATCAACTCCTCCGCGATGACACCGGCGTTCATGATCCTGTTCCTCGGCGCGGCGGTGGTGTGCGCGGTGATCGCCGTGGTGACCTTCGTGCTCTGGCCGGACCACGGGACGGTCCACCTGCTGCTGGGCAGCGCGCTGTATCTGTGCGGCGCGTTCGGGGTGACCGTGACGGCCAACGTGCCGCGCAACGAGACCCTGGCGAAGCTGACCCCGGGCACGTCGGAGGCCGTCACGTACTGGCCGGTCTACCTGCGTCAGTGGACGCGGTGGAACCACGTGCGCGCGATCGGGTCCGCGGCCTCGGCGGTCGTGTACGTCCTGGCCCTGGTCTGACCGACACGAGCACGGGCACGCCCACGGACACGGACGCGGATGCGGGCACGAACGCGGGCACGGGTGCGGACGCGGACGCGGGTACGGGCGCGGGTACGGGTACCGGCACGCGTACCCGGCGGGGCGCCGGACGTCCGCGGCGGAAAGCGCTGTCCGCCGCTCTGCGTGGGCGGCCTGCGCGACGTATCGTGGCCGAAAGAGTGCCGCCCGATGACGCTCGGCCTGTCGTACGCGTACGCGAGGAAGACGCCCATGGCCGATCCCAAGGGATTCATGACCACGCCCCGCGAGGACTGGCCCCGGCGGCCGGTCGAGGAACGGGTGCGGGACTGGGACGAGGTCTACGTCCCCGGGGCGCTGCTGCCCATCGTCAGCCAGCAGGCGGACCGCTGTATGGACTGCGGCGTCCCGTTCTGCCACGAGGCGTGTCCGCTCGGCAACCTGATCCCCGAGTGGAACGACCTCGTGTCCCGGGAGGACTGGCGGGCGGCGAGCGACCGGCTGCACGCGACGAACAACTTCCCCGAGTTCACCGGCCGGTTGTGCCCCGCGCCGTGCGAGGCCGGGTGCGTCCTCGCCATCAACCAGCCGGCCGTCACGATCAAGAACGTCGAGGTCGCCATCGCCGACCGGGCCTGGGCGGACGGTCTCACGCCGCCGCGGCCGCCGGACCGGCTGTCCGGCAAGACGGTCGCGGTGATCGGTTCGGGGCCCACCGGGCTGGCCGCGGCACAGCAGTTGACGCGGGCCGGGCACACGGTCGCCGTCTACGAGAAGGACGACCGGATCGGCGGACTGATGAGGTACGGGATCCCCTCCTTCAAGATGGAGAAGCACCACCTGGAGCGGCGGATCGAGCAGATGCGGGCCGAGGGCACGAAGTTCCGCACGTCGACCACCGTCGGGCGGGATGTGATGGCCGCGGATCTGCGATCCCGTCACGACGCCGTGATCATCGCCACCGGAGCGACCGACTGGCGTGAACTGCACGTGCCGGGGCGGGAGTTGACCGGCATCCAGCAGGCGATGGAGTATCTGCCGCTGGCCAACCGGGTGGGCGAGGGGGACCTGGAGTCGTCACCGATGTCCGCCGCCGGGAAACACGTCGTCATCGTCGGCGGTGGCGACACGGGTGCCGACTGTCTGGGCACGGCGGTGCGCGAGGGAGCCGCGTCCGTGACCCAGCTGGACATCTACGCGCAGCCCGGTACCGAGCGCGACGAGGACACCGACCCCTGGCCGACGTATCCGAAGATCTACCGGCTCTCGGCGGCGCACGAGGAGGCGCGCGACCTGGAGTCCGCGCCGGCGGCCGACGCGGACGCCCGCCTGTTCGCCGCGTCCACGCTCCGCTTCACCGGCGACGAGACCGGGCACGTGCGGTCGCTGCACCTCGTCGAGGTCGACGCGCGGCGCAGGCCGGTGGAGGGCACCGCGCGGGCGCTCCCCGCCGACCTCGTCCTGCTGGCCCTCGGCTTCTCCGGGCCCGACCGGGAGGACGGGCTCGTCGAGCAGCTGGGGGTGGCGCTGGATCCGCGCGGCACGATCGCGCGGGACGGCCGCTTCGCGACGAACGTCCCCGGCGTGTTCGCCGCGGGGGACGCGGCGCGCGGGCAGTCGCTGATCGTGTGGGCCATCGCGGAGGGGCGGGCGGTGGCGTCGGCCGTCGACCGCCACCTGACGGGCAGCACACAGCTGCCGATGCCGATCGGCCCGTACGACCGCCCGATGACCAGTTAGGCCCCCCAGGGCGGGGTGACCGACCGGGGCGGCGGCCCGCAAGCGGTCGGATCGGGTCAGCGGCGCTCGTCCGTCCCGGCCACCTTTCCCGTGGCCAGGGCCACCCG
Organism: Streptomyces sp. 3330; assembly: GCF_031456635.1. Lineage (NCBI taxonomy): Bacteria > Bacillati > Actinomycetota > Actinomycetes > Kitasatosporales > Streptomycetaceae > Streptomyces > Streptomyces sp. 3330. Next base: position 162,984 of record NZ_JAVDVA010000015.1, on the reverse strand, counting down.
GTTCCAGGTGTTGATCGTGCAGATCAGCGCCAGCATCCGCGCCAGCTCCTGCTCGTCGAAGCGGGCGGCGGCCTCGGCGTAGACGTCGTCGGGGACGCCGCCGTCCGCCACCAGTGTGACGGCCTCCGTGAGGGCCAGGGCCGCCTGCTCCTTCTCGGTGAAGAAGTGGCGGGCCTCGCGCCAGACGGCGACCATGTGCAGCCGCTCCTCGCTCTCGCCGGCCTTGCGGGCGTCGCTCGTGTGCATGTGGAGGCAGTAGGCGCAGTGGTTGAGGTGCGAGGCACGGATCTGGATGAGTTCGACGAGCGCCGGGTCGAGGCCCTCGCGGGCGGCGGCGTCGAAGCCGATGAGGGCGCGGAACGCCTTGCCGGCGCTCTTCCCGAAGTCGAGGCGCGACCGGCCGGCCACCGCCGCCGTCTCCCCCGCCCCAGCGGTACCCGTCGTGTCCGCCGTCGTCCTCGCCGCGATGTCCGTCGTCGTGTTCGGTGTCATGTCACTCAACCTACGGGTCGCAAAGACCCCCTGTAGGGTGCATTTCCATGGTGGATTCGTGGGTCAATTCCGCGGAGCGGATCGGCGCCGACCTGCATGTGGAGCTGGCCGGTCCGGGCGGTCGGCGGGCCGCCCTGATCCGGGCGCTGCGCGAGGCCGTGCGGAGCGGGCGTCTGCCTCCCGGCACCCGGCTGCCGCCGTACCGTTCGCTCGCCGCCGACCTCGGCGTCGCCCGGAACACGGTGGCCGACGCCTACGCGGAACTCGTCGCGGAGGGCTGGCTGACCGCTCGCCAGGGCTCCGGCACCCGGGTCGCCGACCGGACCGGCCCGCTGCGGCCCGCCGGGCGCACGCCCGTCAAGGCGCCGTCACGCGCGCGTGGACCCCGGCACGACCTGCGGCAGGGCACCCCGGACGCGTCGTCGTTCCCGCGCGCGGCCTGGCTGGCCTCCTACCGGCGGGCCCTCCAGCAGGCGCCCCACGAGGTGTTCGGTCCCGGTGACCCCGCCGGCCGCCGGGAACTGCGGGAGGCCCTCACCGAGTACCTGGCACGCGCGCGTGGAGTGCGGACCGACCCCGGTCGCATCGTGATCTGCTCGGGCTTCGCCCACGCGCTGCGGCTCCTGTCCGGCCCGGGCGGTGGGCTTCCGCGCGGGCCGCTGGCCGTGGAGGCGTACGGCCTGGAGTTCCACCGGGGGCTGCTGGCCGCGGCGGGCGTGCGGACGACTCCGCTGCCCCTGGACGCGGACGGCGCGCGCGTGGAGCTGCTGGGCCGCGAGCGAGCGGTGCTGCTGACCCCCGCGCACCAGTTCCCGACCGGTGGCCCCCTGCACGCGAGCCGCCGGACGGCGGTGATCGACTGGGCACGCACGCGGGGCGGGATCCTCCTGGAGGACGACTACGACGGGGAGTTCCGCTACGACCGCAAGCCCGTCGGCGCCGTCCAGGGACTCGATCCCGAGCGGGTGATCTACCTCGGTTCGGTGAGCAAGAGCCTGTCGCCCGCGCTGCGCCTGGGCTGGATGGTGCTGCCCGAGCGGTATGTCGACGGCGTCCTCGCGGCCAAGGGCGAGCGGGAGGCCTGGGCCGGCGCCCTGGAGCAGCTGAGCCTCGCCGACTTCATCGCGTCCGGGTCGTACGACCGTCATGTGCGGCGCATGCGGCAGCGCTACCGCGGCCGCCGGGACCGGCTGGTCGAGGCGCTCGCCGCGCGGGCGCCGCACGTCGAGGTCACCGGGGTCGCGGCCGGTCTGCACGCGGTGCTGCGGCTGCCGCCCGGCACCGAGCGGTCGGCGCTCAAGGCGGCCGCCTGGCAGGGCGTCGCCCTGGACGGCCTCGCCGCCTTCCGGCATCCGGCGACCGACATGGCGCCGGAGGACGGGCTCGTCGTCGGCTACGCGACGCCGCCGGAGCACGCCTACGGAGCCGCGCTGGACGCGTTGTGCCGGATCCTGCCGCCGCCGAACGGGCACGGGCCCGGCTCCGCGTGAGGCGCTCCGGGGGACGGGCCGGCGTGACCCGGAGCGTGCTCCGCGGGAGGCGCGCGCCGCAGGCCGTCCCCCGGACGTCCCACGGCGCGCATGCCCCCGGATGCGGCGGTCTCAGGGCTTGCGGCCCACGGCCCCGTACCCCGGGATGACGCCGTCGTCCTGCCCGGGCACCGGTTCGCCGAGCTCGGGATGCCACTCGGGCACCACCGCGACGCCGGGTTCGACCAGGTCGAGCCCGTCGAAGAAGCGGGCGAACTCCTCGCGGGACCGCAGGGCGAGGGTGACGCCCGCCGCCTTCAGCTTCGCCGTGGCCGCTGCCGACTCCTCCGGGGAGAAGTCCGCGGTGGCGTGGGTCATCATCAGGTAGCTGCCGGAGGGCAGCGCGGCGAGCAGCCGGTCCACCAGCTCGTGCGCGCCGTCCTCGTCGGCGACGAAGTGCAGCAGCGCGACCAGGGACAGCGCCACCGGCCGGCTGAGGTCCAGGATCTTCCCGGCCCCCTCGATGATGGCGTCCGGGTCACGGACGTCCGCCTGGAGGTACTCCGTGACGCCCTCCGGCGTGCTGCGCAGCAGGGCGGCCGCGTGGGCCAGGACGATCGGGTCGTTGTCGCAGTAGACCACGCGCGCGTCCGGCGCGGTCTGCTGGGCGACCTGGTGCAGGTTGGGCTCGGTCGGGATGCCCGTGCCGATGTCCAGGAACTGCCGCACGCCGTTCCCGGCCAGCCAGCGGGTGGAGCGGTGCATGAAGGCCCGGTTGACTCGTGCCATCACCGGCACGCGCGGGTCGAGGGCGAGCATCTGCCGGCCCATGGCCTCGTCGACGGGGTAGTTGTCCTTCCCGCCGAGGTACCAGTCGTACATCCGTGCGGGATGGGGCTTGCTGGTGTCGATCTCGACGGCTCCGGCGGGGTCCTGCCCGGTCATGAGGCACTCCGTAAGCATGTGACGCGAATGATGTTCAAGTCAGTACCAATTTAAGGGAGTTGAGAGAAGGCAAGGGAGGGGTGAGCGGGGATGGGGAAAGCGGACGGGGAAGGACGGGTGAGGGTAGGACCAGTGGAGTGGGGGATGGGGAGGGGGTGGAGAGGGGCGGGGGAAGAGGGTGGGGGGTGCGCTGAGCAAAAAGGTGCCGGACAGGTCGGTTCAGGACAGCAGGAAGTCGGCCTCCCCCGCCTTGGCGCCCTCGATGAAGGCGGTCATCTCGTCGGAGGTGTAGATCAGCGCCGGTCCGTCGGGGTCGGTGGACTGCCGGACGGCGATCCGGCCGTCGGCGAGCTTCATCGCTTCCAGGCAGTTGCCTCCGTTGCCGCCGCTCCACGGCTTGTGCCAGCCCTCGCTGCCCAGTTCCCGGGCGGGCATGCCGTTGTAGATCCGCTGAGCGCGGACCCTCGGCCTGGACTGGGTCCTGATGTGATTCATTCACAACTCCTTGCGGAGATCCCGGAGGATCTCCTTCGTGCGATGTGCTGTAGCGGCCTGCGCCGCCATGCGGTCCATGACCTCGAGGTGGGTCGCCACCTCGGTGCGGGCGTCGAGATAGACGGCGCCGGTCAGGTACTCGCTGTAGACCATGTCCGGAAGCTCCGGCATGGCGAATCGGAACAGCACGAAGGGCCCGTACGTGCCCGGATGCGGCCCGTTCTCGAACGGGGCGATCTGCAGGGTCACATTGGGCAGCTTCGCGGCCTCGAGCAGGGTGTCGATCTGCGCGCGCATCACCTCCGGACCGCCGACCGGGCGACGCAGCACCGTCTCGTCCATCACGACCCACAGTCGGGGGGCGTCCTGACGGGTGAGCAGATCCTGGCGTTGTATGCGCAGGTCGACGAGGCGCTCGATGTCCTCCGGGCGGGTCTGGCCGATGGCTCCGGACTTCAGGACACCGCGCGCGTAGTCCTTGGTCTGGAGCAGGCCGGGGACGAAGTGGGGCTCGTACTGACGGATGAGGGCGGCGGCGCCCTCGAGGCTGACGTGCATCGAGAACCAGCCGGGCAGGACGTCGTGGAACCGCTGCCACCAGCCCGGCTTGTTCGCGTCCTCGGCGAGCTGGACGAAGCCCGCGGCCTCCTCGTCGGTGACGCCGTAGGCCTTCAGCAGCAGCTGGAGGTACGGAATCTTGAGGCTGACCTCGGCCATCTCCATACGACGGACCGTGGCGGGCGCTACGCGCAGGATGCGGGCGGCTTCCTCGCGCTTGAACCCGGCGCGTTCCCGCAGGTCCAGCAGACGCCGACCGAGGACGACCTGTCCGACCGTCGGCGCGGACCGCGGTTCGCTCACGCTCCACCTCCACGAAGAGCCGGCCGGTCACGCGGGGGCCGCACGAGCCCCGACCCGGCCGGTCACGAAAAGAATCCCGACAGCCTTACGGCGCCGCTCGAAGATCCCTTTCGAAGACCTGTACCGATACGTACGGATCTCCGCCGATCCCAATTGGCGCCGTTCAACGTGCTGTTGCGAGCAGTGTGCCACGGCCCCCCACCGCGTCACACAGCACTCTGCATTTTTCAGAGTGACACTTGCCAAGTGTTCACGGCGGGGAGATAGTGGCAAGCGTGATTCCGTCCGCGCCCTTAGGAACAGACGCCGCCGCAGGCCGCCCCCAGGGTCTCGGTGCCAGCGCGGGAGCAGGCCCCGACCAGGCCGCTGCCGAGCGCCGGTTCCGATTCGAACTGGCCGCCCATCCGGGTTCCCCCGCCCAGGCCAGACGCCTGACGAGGGCCCGGCTGACCGGCTGGTCGGTGTGCGAGGACACCTGCGACACCGCCGCCCTGGTCATATCCGAGCTGGTCACGAACGCGATCGTGCACACCGCGAGCGACATCGTCGTCTGCGAGCTGCACGACGGCGAGGACCTGGTGCGCATAGCCGTGCGCGACGAGGGCTGTGCGCCGGGTGAACCCCATCCCTCCCCGCAGCGACCCGAGGAGGAGCACGGGAGGGGACTGCTCCTCGTCGAGGCCCTCTGTCACGCCTGGGGCGCCCAGGAGCACGGGCCCGGCCTGCTGGTCTGGGCCGACCTGACCCGCAAGGCCGACGCTCCCCGCGATCCCGCCCAGCCCTGCAACAGCCTGGACGCGTCCGAGCCGCACCACGCCGAGCTGGGCGAGCTCCTCGACACCCTGGACGAGTTCCACGACGGTCCCGCCGAGCCGTTCACCGGCCCGGCCGTGCCCCGCAACGACCTCGGCTGGGGCTCCCGCCCCAAGCCGGGACCGGACGACGGCCCGGCCGACGAGGACGAGCAGGCCGAGCAGTGGTACCGCGCCATGGCCGGCCGGGCGGCCCGCCGACCGCACCCCGTGCCGTCGGCCGCGCCCGCCCCCACCACCGCCAAGCCCGCCCCTGCCTCCGCACCCGACGCTCCGGCCCCCCGCATCGCGCCGCAGTGGCACCGCACAGCCGGTGGCCACGGTGGCCACGGCGGGTACGAGAGCGGCCGCGACGGGCGGACGGCCGGCCACCCCGCGGGACCCGGTCACCCCGCCGGATCCCTCCCGCTCGAGCACGGCCGCGAGCGGGGAAGGGCATGAGCGCGGCCTCCGGTAGGCCCCCGCTGCTCACCCTCGACACACTCGTCCGCCTCACGCGCGGACCCGGCGGCGTGACCGCCCCCGAGCCGCCGCGCCGGCTGGCCGTGCCCGACGGCATGACGGCCCCGCTGGGCTGCGACGCCGTCTCCGTCCCCGCCCGCCTCGGCCCGCTCCTCATGCCGCGCCTGCCGCGCGTGGGCTGCGTCTACGCCGACGAGGCGCGCTGGTGGTGGCTGGTGCCCTCCGACTCCGACTACGCCCTGGAGTGGCCGGCCCCCGCGCACTACGCCACGGGCGCCCGCCTGCCGGACTCCCCGCACGTCCCCGGCCTCATCCACCGGCCGGACGGCACGCTCCCGTACACCCCGCCGATCCCCCTCTATCTGGCCCTGTGCCGCCTCACCGGCACGACGCCCACCTGGTCGCGGGCGATCAGCGCCTGACCTGCCGCCCCTCCACGGGCCGCTCCGGGAGCCGTCCCGGCGCACGCCCGCGCGTCCCGGCTCTCCGGCCCCGCGCCCTGCCCCCGTCTCGCTCGCCCCGCGATAGTGGCCGTTCGTCGACTATCGCGAACGGGGAGGCCGGCGGTGGGAGAGGCACGAGAGGCGGACACGGCACAGGAGACGGGAAAGGAACACGCACCGCAGGGGCCCGACGAGCGTGACGTGTCCGAGTCGGAGCGGCTCCTGTTCGGCGGCCCGCTCCGCTACGACATGGGCTGGAACCAGCACCGGGACGCGTTTCTGGAGCTGAACTTCCGCGCCATGGTCACCCGGCTGCCGTCCCTGCTGCGCACCAGCCTCCGGCTGGCCCGGCAGGCCGACCCGAAAGCCGCCCGGATCGTGCTGCGCGCCGAGATCGGCCGGGGCGTGGCGCAGGCGATCGGCCTGCTCGCGATGAACGCCGTGCTGGGCCGGCTCATCACCGGCGGCCCGATCGAGGACCGGCTGCGCGGAGCCGCCCCCGCGCTGGCCGCCATGGCCGTCGTCCTCCTGATCGGGGCGCTGCTGCGGGCCGCGTCGACGTACGCCACCGGGCGGCTCGAACCCAAGGTGGAACGGGTGGCGACCGAGCTGTATCTGGAGCGGGCGGCCGCGGTCGAGCTCGCCGCGATCGAGGACCACGCGTTCCACAAACTGCTGGACACCGCGCAGTACGGGGCCCGGTCCAGCCGGTACATGATCAGTCACGGCACGCGCGTGGTGAACGCGATGATCTCGCTGGCCGCCTCGGCGGGCGTCCTCACCGTGCTGCACCCGCTCCTGCTGCCGCTGCTGGTGACGATGACCCTGCCGAGTGCCTGGAGCGCGCTGACCAACGCCCGGCGCCGCTACGAGTCCTTCCACACCTGGGTGCAGCACGCGCGCGCGGGGCACCTGATCGCCGGTCTGCTCACCGAGCCCGCGGCCGCGCCCGAGATCCGCGTCCACGGCGTCGGCCCCTTCCTGCTGCGGCACTTCCGCGCGATGTCGGAGACGGCGGAGGCGGAGCAGGCCCGGCTGGCCCGGCTCGCGGCGCGCACCGGACTGTTCGCGGCGACCTGGACGGGCCTCGCCACGCTGGCGACGTACGCCACGCTGGGCGGGCTGCTGCTCACCGGGACGATGGCGCTGGCGGTGGCGGGCACGGCCGTGATCGCGATCCGCAGCGGCTCCGCGAGCCTGAACACCCTGGTCCTGGAGGTCAACCAGCTGCACGAGGAGGCCCTGTTCGTGGGCGACCTCCAGCGCCTCTACGTGGAGGCCGCCGATCGGGCGATCCCGTCGGGCGGCACGGCCCTGCCGGAGGAGCCGCGCGAGATCCGCTTCGAGAACGTCACGTTCGGCTATCCGGGCGAGTCGGCGCGTCCCGCGCTCGACGACGTCACCCTCTCCCTCCCCCTCGGCCGGATCATCGCGCTCGTCGGCGAGAACGGCTCCGGCAAGACGACCCTGGTGAAGCTGCTCGCGGGCCTGTACCGGCCGGACCGGGGGCGGATCCTGTGGGACGGCGTGGACGCGGCGGGCGCGGACCGGCACCAGCTGGCCGAACGCATCGCGATGGTGGCGCAGGACTTCAAGCGGTGGCCGTTCACCGCCCGGGTCAACGTCGCGATCGGCCGTTCCGCCGCACCGCTCACCGAAGAGCGGCTGGCCGGGTCGATCGCGGAGGCGGGCGCCCAGGAGGTGGTCGAGGACCTGCCTCGCGGACTGGACACCCTGCTGGCCAGGCACTTCAGCGGCGGTCACGAGCTGTCCGGCGGCCAGTGGCAGCGCCTCGGCATCGCCCGCGCGGCCTACCGGCGCGGGCGCATCCTGATCGTGGACGAGCCGACGGCGGCCCTGGACGCCCGGGCCGAGCTGGAGGTCTTCGAGAAGATCCGCGCCCTGGCCGACAGCGGCCAGACGGTCGTGCTGATCACCCACCGACTGGCGTCGGTCCGGCACGCGGACCTGGTGCACGTCCTGGACCAGGGCCGCCTGGTGGAGTCCGGGACCCCGGACGAGCTGCTGGCGGGCGGCGGCGTCTACGCCGAGCTGTACACGCTGCAGGCCGAGCAGTTCACGGCGCAGGTGCCCGCCCCGTCACAGGCGGGCTGACGGCTCACCGCGCGCTGTCGCCGCTCCGGACGACCACGAGGAACGTGTCCGTGGCGAGGTCCATGACGACCTCGGCCGCCAGTCCCTCCCTACGTCGCGCCTGCGCGAACTCCTCCGCCGGCCACGAACCCCGCGGCCCGCCCGCGGGAAAGCGCTCGAGCACGGTCCGCCCGTTCACCATCTCGCACCTCCGTTCAGCGTCGTGCTTGTAGGAGTTAACGCTCTGGAGGGGGCGAAGGCCTCGGCCGGTTGCGGGACTGAGACGTAGTTGACACGCGTTCCGCGCGGAGTGTGAGAATCCGGTCGCCTTACGAACATATCCGGCACTCTCCGTGTCAGAAGTCGTACTCATCGTGGTAGCGGAGCCGCACGCCGCTCGGCGGGCCCAGCGCCGTCAGGTCCAGGAAGGTCATCGCCGGGCCGAGCCGGTCGAGCTCGCCGTCGAACATCGAGTAGGTGTGGAAGACCCGGTCGCCCTCCCGGAGGAAGCAGCTCACCCCGGGCCGCTCGGCGAAGCCGCCGGGCTCCCCCACCGTCGCCCCGAAGTCGCCGTTGAAGTCGTCGTCGTACGAGGAGTACCAGGGCACCGTCCAGCCCATGCGCGCCTTGAACGGCAGGATCCTCGTGAACGGGGCCCTGGACACCACGGCGAACGAGGTGCCGTACGCGTGCAGGTGCGCGAGGTGACCGACCTGGTCGAGGAAGGCCGCGCAGCAGCGGCAGCCGGTCTGCCACTCGGGCGCGAACATGAAGTGGTGGACGACGAGTTGGCGGCGGCCGTCGAAGAGGTCGAGGAGCCCGGCCTTGCCGTCACCGCCCTCGAACACGTATTCCTCAGCGACCTCGACCATGGGCAGTGCGCGCCGCTCGGCGCCCAGCGCCTCACGCGCGCGTGTCACCGCTTCCTCCTTGACCAGCAGTTCTTCGCGCGCGGCACGCCATTCCTCGCGCGAGACGATCTCCGGAAGCTCCGGATGCGCCATGGGCTGCCCCTCCTGTGCGACGGTCCTGCGACGGTCCTTCCAAGGGGTGACCCACGGACGGAACGGAACTCATCGCCGGCGCGGAACGTATGTCAGGTGGCGTGCTCCCGGACGTCCTGGACACGTCCGCCGTGGGCTCGGTGGAGGAGCGCGGGCATCCGCCGGCCCGGCTCCCGCACGGTCTCCGGCACGTCGATCGTCAACAGTTCCCGGGCGCGCGTCCATACACACTTCCGCCGACGATCGTGGTGCGCACGCCGGGCGAGCGGGCGCTGTGCACCGGGGCCGCGCCGAGTTCGCGGACGGGCTGGATGTGCGGTCCGCCGAGATCGACGAGGACCACTCCGGGGAAGGCGGCGGAGAAGGCCTCATCCCGTCGGCGTACGGCGATGTCGTGCCCGCGGGTGAGCCGTGGCGCGCATCGTGTCCCGGACCTGTCGCCGACCCCGGCGGACGGGCACGCTGGCGCCACGACACCTCCTGGAGGGAGCCGCCATGCTCCTCGGCACCTGGAACCTCGAGAACCTGTACCGGCCCGGCGGGCCGTTCGGCCCGAAGGACAAGGCCGCCTACGAGGCGAAGCTCGCCGCGCTCGCCGCCGTCGTGACCGCGCTCGACCCGGGCGTGCTCGGCGTCCAGGAGGTCGGGGAGCCCGAGGCGCTGACGGACCTGCTCGAGACGGTGGGCGGCACCTGGCACGCCGCGTTGTCCGCGCATCCGGACGGCCGGGGCATCCGGGTCGGTGTGATCAGCCGTACGCCCCTGGAGGTACTGGCCGACACGCGCGCGTACCCGGCGGGGCTGCGGCCCGTGCAGGCGGACGACGCGGGCGCCGTCTCGGACGGAGCCGGCCGCGGCTTCCTCGCGGTGGAGACGGTCACCCCGGCCGGGCCGCTGCGGGTGGCGGTGGCCCATCTGAAGTCGAAGCTGCTGTCGTACCCGGGTGATCGTTTCTTCCCGCGCGACGAGGGCGAACGGGCCCGCTACGGCGCCTACGCCCTCTACCGCCGGGCCGCCGAGGCGACGGCGCTGCGCGCCCTGGCCGACGATCTCCTGGCCGGCGACGGCCGCGAGCGGGACGTGGCTGTGCTGGGCGACCTGAACGACGAGGTCCGGGCGGCGACCACGCAGATCCTGCTCGGCCCGCCCGGTTCGGAGCTCGGCACCCGCGGCTTCGAGACGCCCGACCAGGGCGACGCGGCCCGTCTGTGGGACGTGGCCCCGCTGATCCCCGCCGACCGCCGCTACTCGCGGATCGACTCCGGCCGCCGGGAACTGATCGACCACGTGCTGACGAGCCACCGCCTGGTCCACCGGCTGACGTCGGCGGGCACGGGCGCCGACCCTGCGCCGGGGCCCGGGGCGGAGCTGCGGCTGCCCTCGGTCGGGCTCGACCCGGCGGCACGCAGGAACGAACCGGGGTCGGACCACGCCCCGGTGTGGGTGCGGATCGGCTGACGGGCGGGCCGGGCTACACCGCCACCGGCAGATCCGGCACGGGCGTCCGCAGCCCCACCCGGTCCCGCCCCGCCGCGAGTTCACCGAGGAGTTCGGCGAGCCGCTCCCGGTGCCGAGCGGTGAGCCGCCCGGTGTCGTCGAGGTGGACGGCGCAGGCGGTGGTCGTGTCGACGAGCCGTTCGAGGACGGCGGCGACCTCGTCCGTGCCCTCCGTGTGCCGGGCGACGGCGGGCAGTTCGTGGGCGGCCAGGGCGATGGCGGTGCGGGCCTCCGCGAGCGCGCGGTAGGCCTCGCGGCGCAGTGTCCAGCGGGCGGCACGGTCGTCGGAGCCGTCGAGCACGTGGGCGAGGTAGGCGTGCGCGGCGCCCGCGGCGGCGCCGAGCCGGGCGCGCACCTGGCCGCCGCGCTCCCCCGGCATCGGCAGATGTCCGACGACCAGGACGATCGCGCAGGCCAGCAGGGTTTCGACGATCCGGCTCACGGAGGCCTGGGGCTCGCCGCCGACCATCACCAGCGACAGCACGAGGACGGTGACGACGGCCGTCTGGGCGGCGAAGTGCCGGGTGGACACGGGGATGAGCGCCCCGCACAGGGCGACCAGCGCCACCAGCCCCTCCGGGCGGGGCAGCACGGCGGCGAAGCCGGCGAACAGCAGCGCCCCGAGCACGGTCCCCGCCGCCCGGCACAGCACCCGGGACACGAGGGGTCCGAGGTCCGGCTTGACCAGGAAGACGGCCGTGGCCGGCAGCCAGTACCAGTGCGTGTGCCGGCCGTACCACTGGGAGTGGTAGAGGGCCTGCGCGACGGCGGCGCTGGCCCCGAAGGAGAGGGCGACCCGCAGCCCGTACTCGCGGCCGCCCGCTCCGCACGCGGTGCGCAGCACGTCCCGCACACCGCGCCGGCGGGCGTGCAGGTCACCGCCGCCGCCCTGGTCGAACGCGTCGGCGGCGTGCAGGAGCGCGTCGTCGAGGGCGCGCAGCGCGGGAGCGGACCGGGAGGGCGCGGGCAGCGGCCCGGTGTGGGTGTTCTCGCGGACGGCGGCGGCGAGCCGCCGGGGCCCGGCCGAGGCCCGCCCGGAGAGAGGCTCCGCGGCCCAGGCGAGGGCGGTCGCCGCCTCGGCGAGGGGCAGGGCGGCGGCGTACTGGGCGTGCAGCCGCCGTTCGGCGGAGGAGCCGGCGCCGCGCCGCAGCCGCGGTCCGGCGAGGGCGTCCTGCGCGTGGTCCAGGGCCGCGGTGAGGGCGGCGCGGCGCGCGGTGGCGTGCCCGGTCCCCGTGGCGTCGAGCAGCTCCGCGACGGCGTCGTACACGCGGGCCACCGCGTCCCGCTCGCCGTCGAAGCGGAAGTCGCCGGTCATCGCACCGGGCGTGGGCAGGGCGAGCCGCAGCGCCAGCAGCCATCCGGCCCCGGCGAGGAAGGCGAGGGCGCGCGCCCACCCGGCCTCCGCGACCGGCATCCCGGCCCCGATCGCCGAGGCGACGAGGAGCTGCGTCCCGGCGCCGGACGCGACGGGTCCGATGGCGCTCGCCCCGCCGGCGAGGAGGCCGAGCCCGGTGAGGACGGCCGTCAGCGCGACGGCCCCCACGTGATCCCCGACGTAGGTCCCGACGAGCAGCCCTCCCGCGCCCACGAGGGCGGGCGCCCCGAGCCGCTTCACCGCGGTGCGCCTGCTGCCGGGCCGGTCGTTGATCCCGGCGAGCATCGCCGCGATGGCGGCGATGACCCCGAGCGAGGTCCGGCCGGTCAGGACGGACGCGAGGAGCAGCGGCCCGGCGGCCAGGGCCCCGCGCGTGACCGCGCTCCACGGGACGGGGCCGCGCTGGGCGCGCAGCGCGTGGGCGAGCCAGGGCGGAAGCGCGGCGAACGGGCGGGATGCGCGAGCGGGAAGGTGCGGGCGCGGGGACACGGAGCTCCTGTCGGGACGAGGGCGGGGTGTGCCTTCGGGCGACGGTGGCCGGGGCTTGTCAGCTGTGAGCTGTGGTGTCCACGGTACGGGTCGGATCTGGAGACGCGGGGACGGTTGCGTTTCGGCCAGGTGACGGCCGGCCCGAATCCCGCGTTCTTTATGAACGCAAGGCCGGAAACGGGAGCGGGGCCGGGGGCGTAGCCTGCCCCCGGCCCCTGTGGAGCCGCCCATGTCGCACACCGGCGCACTTGAGGACCCAGGTCAGTCGTGATGTCGTCGCGTCCTGCCTTTGGACCACCGCGCATCGAGCTGCGCGGGCCGGACTTGAACCGGCAATTCGACGTCCGGGGGCCTGGGCCCGGTCGCTCCGGCGATCGGCGGCGAATGCTGAGTCTGGAGCGAGAGTCTGAGATTCATCGCGATCCGTCCCTGACATGCCTGGCGGGTACGGTTCGCTCGTCACGACAAGCTTCAGCTTCAGCTTGCGCTCCTCGCGCACCCCGGTCACGAAGGACCGGGGAGTCTCGAAGGCTACCCGAACAGGTAGCCGAACACGGCGTCACCGACCCGCTGGTCGACGACGTCGGAGCCGTTCGCCTCCTCCCGGGCGAACTTCACCGCCTGCTGCAGCTTCTCCAGGCGCGCCAGGAGTTCGTTGACCCGGCGGGCGGGAAGGGCTCCCGAGAACTTCACGGTCGTCCAGTAACCGACCGGCACGTCCTCGTAGTACACCTCGACCTGCGCCGGGTGCTTGTCGGTCGCCTCCGCCTTCACATGGTTGCGCGGCACCTTCTTGGTCCGCAGCGTCCGCACCGGCTCGGTCTTCCACGCGTCGGTGGACGGGTCCTGCACCCAGGACTCGGAGGCGTCGAGCACGGGCAGCCTGCGCACGAAGGCGGTCAGCTCGACGAGCTGCTTCTCGAGGAAGAGCAGGTAGGACACCGGAACCTCGGCGACGAGAACGCGGCCGTCGACCGTCACGTCGGCGCGGGCGGCGCAATTGGCCCAGTCCTTCGTGGCGGTCACGTCGAACAGCCGGGTCAGTGTGGCCGCGGTCTCCCGCAGCACGTCCTCGGCCTTCACCTGCACCCGCGTCGACTCGGGCGGCAGCTGCTCGCCCTCCTCGTCCTTGGGCTGGTAGGTCCGCGAGATGCCGGCCAGCAGCGCGGGCTTCTGCAGTCCGTGCTGGGCCGCGCTCAGGTCCTGGTGGGCCTTGGACTTGATGCCCTTCTCGACTGCGATGATCTGATTGAGTTTCGCCACGACCAGGACGGTAGCGGCTCCCACGGCTTCACCCCAAAGGGTTATCCACCGAAGAGACGGCCTGCCTTTGCCAACGCCTCCGCCGGACAACGCGGCACGCGCGCGGGACTCGTACGGGCCGTCGACCCGCGCGTTCAGGGACCGGGGAAAGGTGTGCGAACGGAACACGCGCACCAGCGGGGCGGGCGCCGGGCGACGCCGCTCGCGCCGCGCCCGGGCCAGCTCCCGTGCGCTGTACCGCAGTTCGCCGAGTGTGTGGCCGGTGCTCCAGCCACGGGGTGAGGGCGGCTGCTCGTCCGGCTGGACGCGGTGCCGCGGACGGACGTGGTGGACGGTACGGGACATGGCAGACCTCCGGTGGCCCGCCGGAACGTCCGGCGGGACCCCTGGGCAGTCCGCCGTCGGGAATCGGCCCGGCCGCTTGCTCCGCATGGGCGGCAGCGTGGCGAGGACGGCTCGGAATTGTCCAACGGTTATCCGCCGCAGGGCGATTGTCGGTGGGACGCGCTTCAATGGGAGAAGTCGTCACAGAGCGTCACGACGGGAGTGGTACGGAGGGAGCGGGCCTTGGTGAGCCATCGCGTTGACGGGCGCTTCGGCGTCCGGGTCGGCCTGCCGTCCCGGGTCGGTCCGCCGTCCCGGGCGACCCACCGTCCCGGGCAGCCCACTGTCCCGGCTACGCGGCGCCCCACGTCCGCCGCTTCGGCACCGGCTTCGCGAAGCTCCCCGCCCGGCTGGTCGTCAGCCCCAGCCCGACCAGCCCCTCGGCCAGCTTCACCGCCGCGCCCACCCCGTCCACGACCGGAAGGCCCAGCTTGTCCGCCACCGTCCGCTCCAGTCCCGTCATCCCGGCACACCCCAGGACCAGCACCTCGGCCCCCGCCGCCCGGACCCGCTCGGCGGCCGCCAGGAAGGCGGCCTCGGTGCGGTCGCGGTCGCCCAGATCGAGGACCCCGAGCCCGGTGCCGACGACGGCGGCGCAGTTGCGGCCCACCCCGGCCAGCTCCAGGCTGTCCTCGATCTGGCCGCAGGACCGCTCCAGCGTGGTCACGACCCCGTACCGGCGGCCCAGCAGACACGCCAGATGCGCCGCGGCCTCGGTGATGTCGACGACGGGCACGTCCACCAGCTCCCGCACGCCCTCCCGTCCGTGCTCACCGAATCCGGCCATGACGACGGCGTCGTAGGGCGCCCCGTCATAGGTCCGCAGCGCGTCCATGACCGCCGCGGCGGAGAGGAGGCTGTCCAGCCAGCCCTCCGCCGACTCGGGCCCCCAGGCGGGGGTCAGTCCGGTCACGGTGGTGCCCGGGCCGGCCGCGGCCCGGGCACCTCGCACGATCTCCTCGGTCATCTCCTGCGTGGTGTTGCAGTTGGTGACGACGATCCGTACGTTCCGCACGCTCCTCAGACCTCCACGGGCTTCTCGGCGGCGACGGCGGACCCGGCGGTCCGCTCACTGCGGCACAGCAGCACGTACAGTCCGGCGCCCAGGGCCGTCCCGATGAACCAGGAGTACGGCGCCACATCGCTGAAGGTCTTCACCAGCGCGAGCACCGCCGCGACCGCCGCGGAGGGGAGGAACGCCCACAGCGCCTTGGGGTTGACGCCCTTGCGGTAGTAGTAGCGGGAGCCGGGGGTGGCGTCGAACAGCTCGGTCACGTCGACGCGGCCGCGCTTGACCCAGTAGTAGTCGACCATGATCACGCCGAACAGCGGGCCGAGGAACGCGCCGAGGCCGCCGAGGAAGTAGTTGACGACCGTGGGGTTGGAGAACAGGTTCCACGGGGTGACCACGAGCGCCGCCACCGTGCTGATCATGCCGCCGACCTTGAAAGTGATCTTCTGCGGCCAGACGTTGGCCAGGTCGTACGCCGGCGACACGAAGTTGGCGACGATGTTGACGCCCATGGTGGCGATGGCGAAGGTGAGTGCCCCGAGGACGAGCACCCACGTGTTGCCGACCTTCGCGACCAGCTCCGCAGGGTCGGTGATGGCCTCGCCGAACACCTCCAGCGAACCGGCGGTGACGATCACGGAGACGACCACGAACGCCGTCGAGTTGAGGGGCAGCCCCCAGAAGTTGCCGCGGCGGACCGTGCGGTAGTCGGGCGCGAAGCGGGAGAAGTCGCAGAAGTTCAGCATCAGCGTGCCGTACGTGGCGAGGATCAGGCCGATCGCGCCGAACCACTGCCGCCACTGCTCCCCCACGGAGACCGGGTGCGGGGTCGAGGTGAGCGAGATGGTCCAGCCCGCCTTGGACAGCACCCAGACCGCCAGCGCGATCATCACCAGCCAGATCGCCGGGCCGCAGAAGTCCTGGAACTTGCGCACGGATTCCATGCCCTGACTGATGATCATCGCCTGGACCAGCCAGAGGGACACGAAGGAGAGCCAGCCCAGCGCGTCGAGGCCCAGGAAGGAGCTGTGCGTCCAGGACTCCAGGCCCGGCCAGGCCGCCAGCAGCATCACGTTGACGGCGACGGAGGCGAGGTAGGTCTGGATGCCGTACCACATGATGGCGATCACGGCGCGGATGAGAGCAGGGACGTTGGCGCCCCAGACGCCGAAGCTGATGCGGCTGACCACCGGGAAGGGCACACCGTGACGCTGCCCGATCCGGCCCATCCAGTTCATGCCGACGTAGATGAGCACGAAGCCGACGAGGAGCGAGGTGAAGACCTGCCACACGTTCATACCGAGGACCAGCAGTCCGGCGGCGAAGGTGTAGTTGCCGAGGTTGTGGACGTCCGACATCCACAGGGCGAAGAGGTCGAAGACCTTCCAGTTCCGCTTCCCGGCGGGCGCGAGGTCTTCGTTGGTGAGCCGGGGGTCGGGGACGAACGCTGGTGCGCCGGTGGCTTCGGCGCTGTCGGCGAGGGACACGGGGCCTCCCTGGGCGAAGGGACGGAGGAGGACTGCTCTGGCCGGACCGTTTGGTATACCAAACTGCGCACATGGTCCCGCCGTCAAGCGTTCCGACCGATGTCCGCCCCGTTACGGCTCCGTAAAAGCCCTCCCGTATCGGCGAAGATGGGCTCATGACGAAGATCGAACCCCTCGGCGCGGTGCGCGAGCGCGTCCTGGGGTCCCTGCGGCAGGAGATCATCGCCGGCAGGCTGCGTCCCGGCGACCGGCTCGTCGAGCGCGAGCTGGCCGACCGGTTCGGTGTCTCCCGGGTCCCGGTCCGGGAAGCCATCCGGGCGCTCGTCGCCGAGGGCTTCGTCCACTTCGAGACCCCCCGCCGCACCGTCGTACGGCCGCTGAGCCCCACCGACGTGAAGGAACTCTTCGAGCTGCGCGAGGCGTTGGAGGTGTACGCGGCCGGACTGGCCGCCGCCCGGGCCACCCCGGAGGACCTCGCGGAACTACGGGACCTCCTGGCGAGCGCGGCGAGCGCCACCGACGCCGGGGACGCCGAGGCCATCACCGACATCAACACCCGCTTCCACGACCGGCTCCTCGCCATGGCCGGCAACACCCTGCTGATCTCGGTCATGGAACCGGTCGCCGGCCGCCTGCAATGGCTCACCCGACGCAACGAGGAATGGCCCCAACTCCTCACCGAACACCAGGACCTGTACGACGCCATCGCCTCCGGCGATCCGGCCCGCGCCCGCGCCCACGCCCTGAACCACGTCCAGGCCAACTACCGTTCCACCGTCCGGCACCTCTTCGGCGAAACGCCCCCTCGGGAAACCCCGCCCTCCCCCGATCACGCTCCGCCTAGAATCCCCTGACCCTTCGGACAGGTGTCCGAAGACGCACACGCGGCGAACGGACGGGGAGAACGACCATGGTGAGCAGACGCGGACTGCTGAGCGGAGCCGCACTCGTGGGGGCGGGCGCGATGACCGGGGTACTCGGCGCCGCCGGGAGCGCGGCCGCCGACGCCCCGCTGGACACCCCGTTCACGCCGGTCGCCGCACCCCATCTCGCCCAGGCCGAGCAGATGGTCCAGTACCAGCGCCTCCTGGCGGCCGGCTACCTGCCCACCGGCCTCACCGGACACTGGCCGCTCGACGGCTCCGGCGCCGACCGCTCCGGCCGCGACCACCCCGTCTCCCCGGGGGCCGGGGCGAGCTGGACCACCCTGCGCGCAGGCGGCGAACTGACCCTGGACGCGTCCTACGCCGCCACCGCCTCCGTCCTCGACACCACCGCCCCGTTCACCGTCTCCGCCTGGGTCCGCCTCGCGGACGACGCCGCCCTGACCACCATGTACACGGCGGTCAGCCAGGACGGCGCCGGCTGCAGCCGCTTCCTGCTCCAGTACGACGACACCGCCGGCGCCTGGGCGTTCAAGGTGCGCGCCGAGGACCAGAGCGCCAAGATCTCCGCCCTCGCCACCACCGCCCCCGTGCCCGGCAAGTGGACCCACCTGACCGGCGTGTGGGACGGCGCCCGCATCCGTCTGTACGTGAACGGCGTACCCGAAGGCACCGCCGACGCCACGCTCTCCTGGGCCGCCACCCAGGGCTTCAACCTGGGCCGGGCCCGCTGGAACGGCGCCTACGTGAACCATCTCAAGGGCTCGGTCGACGATGTGCGCGCCTACGGCCGCGCCCTGAGCGCCGACGAGGTCTCCCTGATCAGCGGCCGCACCGCCCGCCTCAACAACGTCTACCTGATCGGCTCCCCGTCGACCGTCACCTGGGGCGCACCCGACGACCCGACGAGCTGGATCGCCCGGGCCCGCTGCTCGTCCTTCGTCACCTGGGTGCTCAGACACACCTACGGATGGGCCACCGACGCCTACTTCACCCAGTACTTCCAGGACCGCATCCCCGAGGCGGCCGACTACCGCCGCGCCTTCGCCGACGGCACCGCGGGCCCGCGCTTCCAGCAGATCCGCAAGGTCACCGACCTCCGCCCGGGCGATCTGATCGCGGTGGACTACAACGGCCAGGTCGAGGGCAACACCGGTCACATCGTGATGGTCCGCGAGGTCAAGGGCGTCTTCAGCGGGGTCGCCGACTTCACCGGCGAGACGCAGTACGCTGTCGAGATCGTCGACTGCACCGCCGAGCCGCACGGCGTGTACGCGCTGACCAACTACCCGAAGTATCCCGACACCCGCATGGTCAGCCTCCTCGCCGAGGAGCAGTTCGAGGGTGCAGGCATCGGCCACATGATGTTCTACGCATCCGACACCACCGGCGAGTTCTCCCGCTACCGCTGGAGCGTCAACACCGCCCGGGACAAGGCCTACCCGGTGGCCTCCCGCCCGCTCACCGCGGCACGCGTCGTCTGACCGGAGCTCACCTCAGCCCCGCCGCTCCCGCGGCCGTGCGCAGCACGTCGCGCAGCATCGCGGGAGTGAGCCGACCGGTGAAGGTGTTGCGCTGACTGACATGGAAGCAACCGAAGACATCCAGACGACCGGCACCGCCCGGATCGCCCTGGGCACGAATGCCTCCCGGGGTGTCAGTGCCGTCCGGGCTTTCCGGGCTGTGATTGCCGCCCGGACCGTCCGGACGGAGAGTGCCGTTCGGGCTGTCCCGGCTGTCCATGCCGTCCGGGCTCCGATTGCCGTCCGGGCTGTCCGGACTGGCAGTACCGTTCGGGCTGTCCGGACTGGGAGTGCCGTTCGGGCTGTCAGGACTGGCAGTGCCGTTCGGGCCGACAGCGTCGACAGCGCCGTCTGAGCGAGGCAGGCTGCCGAGCGGCACACGGGTCCCGTGCCCGAAGGCGGGCCGCGGGCGGGGCACGGTCCAACCCGCCTCGGCGAACGCCGGCAATGCGGCCTGCCAACCGAAGGCGCCGAGTACGACGACCGCGCGCAACGTCGGCCGCAGCAGTCTCAATTCCTGGACGAGCCAGGGCCGGCAGGTGTCCCGCTCGCCCGGCGTCGGCTTGTTGGCGGGCGGAGCGCAGTGCACGGGCGCGGTGATCCGGACGCCGTACAGCTCCAGCCCGTCGTCGATGGACACGGCGGTGGGTTGCGACGCCAGCCCCACGTCATACAACGCCTGGTACAGCACATCGCCGGAACGGTCCCCGGTGAACATCCGCCCCGTACGGTTCCCGCCGTGCGCGGCCGGGGCGAGCCCGACGATCAGCAGCCGGGCGTCCGGCGGACCGAAGCCGGGGACGGGCCGCCCCCAGTACGTCCAGTCCGCGAAGGCGGCCCGCTTGGTACGGGCGACCTCTTCACGCCAGGCGACCAACCGAGGACACGCCCGGCAGTCCCCGACACGCCGATCGAGCAGGGGCAGGGTGGAGGCGGAGGCTGAAGCAGCGGCCGTGGCGGAGGCTGCAGCGGCGGAGGCGGAGGCGGCCTTGGGGGCGTCCATGACTCCACCGTAAGACCGCTCCGGAGCCCCGCGAGCCTGGGTAGATCCACCAGGGCTGGAGGCGGAGGGTGAGGACCGCGGGCTGGGGGCTGGGGCTGGGAACTGAAGGTTGGGTTAAGGGGCCCGCCCCCTCCCCCCCTCCCCCCTCCCCCCCGCCCGTTGCCCCTGACCCCGCCCTTGCCCCTGCAACAGTGGATCTGCCCAGCTCGTCACATCTCTCGCCGTGCCCACCGCAGCAGCTCAGCGTTCGACTCCCGTCGCTTCCAGGCGATGAGCGCCAACGGAACCAGCAGGATGAGTGGCGTCGCCGCGTTCTGGCCGTCGAAGACGACGACCTGGGCGACGAACGCGCCCACCATCAGCGCCCCCAGCGCCACCGCCGCCACGGACTGGAGCACCGGGATGAGCAGGGCGACCGCACCGGCGAGTTCCAAGGCGCCGATGGTGTACATGCCCAGGCTGCCCCAGCCCATCTCGTCGAAGGCGTCGACGGCCGACGGGTGCGCGATCAGCTTCGGCAGCGCGCTGGCGATGCCGTAGAAGAGGGCGAGGAGCACCTGCAGGCCTCGCAGGGCGATCCGGGCGCGGCGGGCTCGGGCGATCGCGGATGCGGAGGTGGGCGCGGCCGCGGACGTGGTGCCGGCGAGGGAAGCCGTGGTCTCGGACATGAGGGTCTCCTGCGGTGAGCGGTCCGTTGTGCTGTCGAAGAGATAGACCGACCTCCGCCGGCGGACTCATCGCAGCCTGCCGGTCCTTCTCACGGCACCGCCCTGGCGTCCCTGCCGTTCTCTCCCCCCTGGGCCGTGGTCTCCGCTCCCGCCCGCTCTCCCGCTCCGACCAGTGCTCGCCGCCTCTGTCCCCCCTCTCTCGCCGCTGCCGCCTGCCGGTCCCCGTCGGCCTCTCTGCCTCGCCCCCCTATCTGCCTACCTCTCTACCTCCTACCGGTTGTGCCCCGCCCCCCTCTCTGCTCCGTCGCCGGTACCGCTCTCACCCACATCCGGTCCTCCGTCAGATAGCACTCCACGTTCAGACCCGCCTCCGCCAAGGCCTCCTCGAACTCTTCTTCGGTCAGCGGCCGGGATCGGAAGGTCTGGGTCCACGTCGCGTCCGGGAAGTCGTACTCGGCGCGTACGGAGTGGACGCCGTCCCCGATGGGCTCGGCCGAGACGATCCGGATCGTGAAGCCGCTCGGATCGACGCGCTCGCGCGGCACGTTGGAGTGGTAGTCCGCTCCTTCGCGCTGGATCAGCACGCACCCGCCCCACGCGACGTGCCGGGCGCAGGCCCGCAACATCCTTCGCCGTAACTCGACGTCGCCGTTGTGCACGAGGAACGACGCGAGCATCACCACGTCGAACGTCTCGCCCAGGTCGAGATCCTCGATGGGGCTGCATATCGTGCGGGCCCCGCGGACGCGCTCCAGCATCTCAGCGGACTCGTCCACCGCCGTGACCGTGAACCCGCGGTCGAGCAGGGCGTGGGTCACTCGGCCGACCCCGCTGCCCAGCTCGAGGATGTGCGCGCCGGCGGGCACCGCGGCGGCGATGATCTCCGGCTCGTCCCCCACCGGCAGGCGGGAGTAGAGCTCGACCGCGCAGCCGTCCGGGGTGATCGCACCGGGTCCGGTTCCGTTGTATCCGTCTCGCATTTCCAGCTTCATGCCCGTTCAACGGACCGTCCCGGCACGGCCGTTCCCCTCCCTCGGCGGTTCACCCGTTCGAGGGATGACTCCTCTGTTCGAAGCGCCCAAGGGCGAAGGCTCCGGCCCGCTGGAGAACCTCGGGACCTGGGAGTACGTTGCAATGAGGAGCGGTGATCGGGATGCGTACGGGCAGTGAGCCGGTGACAGCGCGCAGTGCGCTGCGGATGCGCCTGTGGCTGACCCTGTGGGGCCTGGCCTGGGCGATCTTCGGGACGGCCGCGTTCGCACTCGTGGGGCGTCCGGGGTGGGCGGCCGCCTGCGGGGTGCTGTGGCTGGTGACCGCGGTCGACCTGACGATGATCCTCAGGCACCGGCGGCAGGGCCCCCACTACCAGCCGGGCCGCGACATCCCGCCGTACCGACCGCCCGAGCACCGCCACCCATGAGCCCGGTGACCGGTGACCGGAGGCAGGAGGCAGGAGGCAAGAAGCAGGAGGCCCGCAGGGGCTGGGGTTCGAAGCTTGGGAGACCGGACGCCCAGAACCGGCAGGCCTGGAGATTCGGAGGCCCGAGGTCTGTGATCCAGGAGGTTCGGAGACCTATGGCCCACAGGCCCACAGGCCTGGAGGCCTGGAGGCCTGGAGGCCTGGAGGCCTGGAGGCCCACAGCCCAGAGAGCCGTCGACCCGTAGGCCTGGAGATTCGAAGGTCCGAGCGGCCGAAGGGCAGTGATCCGAAGGCCCGGCTGTCCGGCGGGGCGCGGCCGTACGTGGTCAGTTCTCGAAGCGTGCCGCTTTGAGGTACTGCGGGTTCGGGTCCAGTGCGGCCGCCAGTCGGAAGTGGCGCTTGGCCTGGTCGCTCCGGCCCTGGCGTTCGTAGGTGCGGGCGAGCGCGAAGTGCGCGAAGGCGTTGTCCGGCTCGCGCTCCAGGACGATGGTGAACTCCAGCTCGGCGGGCCGTAGTTGGGCGGCCGCGAAGAAGGCACGCGCCCGCAGCAGCCGGGCGGCGGTGTTCTCGGGGTGCGCGGCTATGACTCCGTCGAGCAACTTCACCGCGCCCCGCGGGTCCCGGGCGGCGAGGAGATGCTCCGCCGCGCGGAAGTCGATGACGTGTGTCTCCGGAGTACGTCCGGTCGAACCGCTGGTATCGGGCACGGAAAAATCCTTCCCTTGCTCAACGGGTTCAACGCACGGAGCGAGGGCCGCTATTCCGGAGACGTCCCGTGCGGCGCCTGCGCTCTGCGCGCGAGGTCGCCCCAGACGTCCTTCACCCGGCGGTGGAGTTCCGCGAGCGGCACGTCGTTGTCGATCACGATGTCCGCGATCTTCCGGCGCTGGTCGCGGGTCGCCTGGGCGGCCATCCGGGCGCGGGCGTCCTCCTCCGTCATGCCGCGCAGCCGGACGAGCCGGTCGAGCTGCGTCTCGGTGGTCGCGTCGACGACGAGCACGACGTCGTACAGGGGGCCGAGGGCGTTCTCGGTGAGGAGGGGGACGTCGTGGACGACGACGGCGTCCTCGGGGGCGGCGGCCTCGAGTTCGCTGGAGCGGGCGCCGACCAGGGGATGCACGATCGAGTTGAGGAGCGCCAGTTTCGCGGGGTCGGCGAAGACGATCGAGCCCAGGCGGGGGCGGTCGAGGCTGCCGTCCGGGGCGAGGATGTCCGTGCCGAACGCGTCCACGACCGCCGCCAGTCCCGGGGTGCCGGGCGCGACGACCTCGCGTGCGATGCGGTCCGCGTCGATCAGTACGGCCCCGCACTCGACGAGCAGCCGTGACACCTCGCTCTTGCCGGCGCCGATCCCACCGGTCAGGCCCACTTTCAGCATGGGCGGAAGCTTAGGGCCTGCCGATGACGACGCACCCGACAGGCCCCTGCGGAACCGCTACGGAACGCTCGGCGAGAGCGCTCAGCCTTCACCCTCGCGCTCGGCGAGGAACCGTTCGAACTCCTGCCCGATCTCGTCCGCCGACGGGATGTCGACGGGCTCGGCGAGCATGTTGCCGCGGGTCTCGGCGCCGGCGGCGGCGTCGTACTGGTGCTCCAGGCCCTGGACGAGGGAGGTGAGTTCCTCGTCGCCCTCCTGGATCTGGCGGTCGATCTCGGTCTGCGTGCGATGGGCGTCCGTGCGCAGGCCGTGCGCGATGCCCGGCAGGACCAGACCGGTGGCCGCCGTGATCGCCTCCAGGACGGTCAGGGCCGCGTCCGGGTACGCCGAGCGGGCGATGTAGTGCGGGACGTGTGCGGCGACGCCCAGGATGTCGTGTCCGGCTTCCATGAGGCGGTACTCGACGAGCGCCTCGGCGCTGCCGGGCACCTGGGCCTCGTCGAAGGGGCTGCGGTGGCCCGGCATGAGGTCCGTGCGGTTGCCGTGCGGGGTGAGACCCACGGGGCGGGTGTGCGGAACGCCCATGGGGATGCCGTGGAAGTTCACGGAGAGGCGGACGCCGAGCCGCTCCACGATCTGCTGGACGGCGACGGCGAAGCGTTCCCATTCCACGTCCGGTTCGGGGCCGGACAGCAGCAGGAAGGGCGCACCGGTGGTGTCCTGTACGAGCCGCACCTCGATGGCGGGCTCCTCGTACTCGGTCCACCGGTCGCGCTTGAAGGTCAGCAGCGGGCGGCGGGCGCGGTAGTCGACCAGGCGGTCGTGGTCGAAGCGGGCGACGAGCTGGTGGGGCAGCGAGTCGAGGAGCCGGTCGACGATCTGGTCACCGGTTTCGCCCGCGTCGATGTATCCGTCGAAGTGGTAGAGCATGACAAGTCCGGCCGACTCCTGGGCCAGCGCCATGTCGACGACTGCCAGGCCTTTCGGCTCCCATGCGTACAAACCCTGCGGATCAAGCACTTGGACCGCTCCCCTCGTGTTCCTTCTGTCCAACGCCCGTCCGGCCGCGGGCATTCCCGCTCCGGGCCCCTTGATCATGTGACTCCGGCCGGATTCTCACGGCGAGCCGTCAGAGGGGGACGGAGGGGAAGGGAGAGGGGAGGTCCGGGCGCGCGGCGGGGTGGTGGGGCGGGCAAGGGTGGGGGGCCATGGGTCCGCGAGGGTGATCACGGCCTGCGGGGGCGGCCGTCACGGGATCAGCGGCCTGGCTGCGCCGGGCCCACGGGCCGTACTGGCCGGAGGTCCGCCGTACGGGCCGTACGCCCGCCGCCCGGGTGAGCGGCGATGTCGTGTCCGGGCAGCACCGAGGGCCCGCACCTCGAAAGGTGCGGGCCCTCGACTGACTGCCGGACCTCAGCGGCCAGGGCTTCCCCCGTCGGGGGTCACCCTGTGCTGCCGGGGGACTTCAGCTCTGGCCGCCGGCCAGCTTCTCGCGCAGAGCGGCGAGCGCCTCGTCCGAGGCCAGCGCGCCGGACGTGTCGGCACCCTCGGAGGAGTAGGAACCGCCACCACCGGACGCGGCCGGAGCCGCACCCGCGGTGTCGCCACCCTCGGCGGCGGCAGCGGCGTCGGCCTCGCGGGACTTGATGACCTGAGCCTGGTGCTGCTCGAAGCGCGACTGCGCCTCGGCGTACTGGTTCTCCCAGACCTCACGCTGCGACTCGAAGCCCTCGAGCCAGTCGTTGGTCTCGGGGTCGAAGCCCTCGGGGTAGATGTAGTTGCCCTGGTCGTCGTAGGACGCGGCCATGCCGTACAGGGTCGGGTCGAACTCGACCGAGGCCGGGTCGGCACCGAAGGACTCGTTGGCCTGCTTCAGCGAGAGGCTGATGCGGCGGCGCTCGAGGTCGATGTCGATGACCTTGACGAAGATCTCGTCGTTGACCTGGACGACCTGCTCCGGGATCTCCACGTGGCGCTCGGCCAGCTCGGAGATGTGGACCAGGCCCTCGATGCCCTCGTCGACGCGCACGAACGCACCGAACGGAACGAGCTTCGTGACCTTACCGGGGACAACCTGCCCGATCTGGTGCGTGCGGGCGAACTGCTGCCACGGGTCTTCCTGGGTCGCCTTCAGCGACAGGGAGACACGCTCGCGGTCCATGTCGACGTCGAGAACCTCGACGGTGACTTCCTGGCCGACCTCGACAACCTCGGAGGGGTGGTCGATGTGCTTCCAGGAAAGCTCGGAGACGTGAACCAGACCGTCGACGCCGCCCAGGTCCACGAACGCACCGAAGTTGACGATCGAGGAAACGACGCCGGAGCGGACCTGACCCTTCTGGAGGGTCGTGAGGAACGTCTGGCGGACCTCGGACTGGGTCTGCTCGAGCCAGGCACGG
Source organism: Streptomyces sp. 3330 (assembly GCF_031456635.1). Taxonomy (NCBI): domain Bacteria; kingdom Bacillati; phylum Actinomycetota; class Actinomycetes; order Kitasatosporales; family Streptomycetaceae; genus Streptomyces; species Streptomyces sp. 3330. The sequence goes on along the minus strand of NZ_JAVDVA010000015.1, from coordinate 137,125 downwards.
CGGGACAGGACCACGTTGTTGCGGTTCTTGTCCAGCTCGATGATCTTGGCCTCGAGCTCCTTGCCCACGTAAGGCTGGAGGTCGCGGACGCGGCGCATCTCGACGAGGGAGGCCGGCAGGAAGCCACGGAGGCCGATGTCGAGGATGAGACCACCCTTGACGACCTCGATGACGGTACCGGTGACGATCCCGTCTTCTTCCTTGATCTTCTCGATGGTGCCCCAGGCACGCTCGTACTGGGCGCGCTTCTTCGAGAGGATCAGGCGGCCTTCCTTGTCCTCCTTCTGGAGAACAAGGGCCTCGATCTCGTCACCGACGGCGACGACCTCGTTGGGGTCGACGTCGTGCTTGATCGAGAGCTCGCGGCTCGGGATCACGCCTTCGGTCTTGTAACCGATGTCGAGCAGGACCTCGTCCCGGTCGACCTTCACGATGACGCCGTCGACGATGTCGCCGTCGTTGAAGTACTTGATCGTCTCGTCGATCGCGGCGAGGAAGGCTTCCTCGTTACCGATGTCGTTGACCGCTACCTGCGGCGTGGTAGAGGTGGTCTCGGTGCTGCTCGTCATGTGGGAAAGGGCTCCGGTACGGACAGTGAGTCGTAGGTACTGCTACGCCGGGAGCCCGTGATCGCTCTGAAGAAGCCGGACAGCTGAGGAAGCACCCTCACCAGAAACTGGTGGTGGCGCCTCGAGAACCGAGGGGACAACAACAGATGCGAGCGCAGCCTGCTACGTCTGAGGTGCGCAGGCCCGCAGCGCAACTTGTAGCATACGGGGGCAGCCGGGCGGGGTCAATGCGCGAAGGCGCACACCCGGGGCGGATCGCCGCATTCCCGGCACACAACCTTTCTCCTGAGGTCACGCAGGCCGCAGGAGGCCTCGTCGGTGACACCTCGGGTGGCACCGTCGGGCGGGTTGCACGGAAGAGTACGACGAGGGAGCCGATCATCCAAGAGCCTGAATCGTCCGAGCCGGCCTTCGAGCCGGAAGCCACCCGGCGTGACGCCGATGTCACCGAGAGCTCCCGGGCCAACCGGGGCTGGTGGGACCGCAACGCGGACGAATACCAGATCGAGCACGGCACCTTCCTCGGCGACGACCGCTTCGTGTGGGGTCCCGAGGGTCTGGACGAGGTGGAGGCGGAGCTGCTCGGCCCGCCGGAGGAGCTGAAGGGCAAGTCGGTCCTGGAGATCGGCGCCGGCGCGGCGCAGTGCTCGCGCTGGCTGACCGCCCAGGGCGCGCGTCCGGTCGCCCTGGACCTCTCGCACCGCCAGCTCCAGCACGCGCTGCGCATCGGCGGCTCGTTCCCGCTGGTGTGCGCCGACGCGGGCGCGCTGCCGTTCGCGGACGCCTCCTTCGACCTGGCCTGCTCGGCGTACGGGGCGCTGCCCTTCGTCGCCGACCCGGTGCTGGTCCTGAAGGAGGTGCGGCGGGTGCTGCGGCCCGGGGGGCGCTTCGTGTTCTCGGTGACGCATCCGATGCGCTGGGCGTTCCCGGACGAGCCGGGCCCGGAGGGGCTGACCGTGTCTTCCTCCTACTTCGACCGCACTCCCTATGTGGAGCAGGACGATCAGGGCCGCGCGGTGTACGTGGAGCACCACCGGACGGTGGGCGACCGGGTCCGCGACATCGTGGCGGGCGGTTTCCGGCTGGTGGACCTGGTCGAGCCGGAGTGGCCGGCGTGGAACTCCTCGGAGTGGGGCGGCTGGTCCCCGCTGCGCGGGAACCTGATCCCGGGGACGGCCGTGTTCGTCTGCGAGCGGGACTAGCGGGCCGCCGCCGGTTCCCTCCGCTCCGGCTTGCCTCCCGCTCGCTTCCTCCCCTCCGTCCCGCTTCCCTCCCGTTTCCCTCGTGCTCCGCTCCGTCCCTCCTCCCTTCACCCCGCGCGTCACGCGCACGCGCGGGGTGTCCGCACGCGTACGCGCGGACGGGTCGTTATCGGGGGCGTACGACACTAGGGGCGTGATCTCCCGTGACGACGCCCTGGACGCGCTGCCCGTGCGGGCCGCCCTGCCCGCCCTGAACGACGCTCTGGACGGACACGGCACGGCCGTCCTGGCGGCTCCGCCGGGCACGGGCAAGACGACGCTCGTGCCGCTCGCGCTGGCCGGGCTGCTGGGCGAGGGGCCGGCGCGCCGGGTGCTCGTGGCCGAGCCGCGGCGGATCGCGGCGCGGGCGGCGGCCCGGCGGATGGCGTGGCTGCTGGGTGAGGGGCCCGGGGAGAGCGTGGGCCATACCGTGCGCGGGGAGCGGGTCGTCGGGCGGCACACGCGCGTGGAGGTCGTCACGACCGGTGTGCTGCTCCAGCGTCTTCAGCGCGATCAGGAGCTGTCGGGCGTCGATGTGGTGATGCTGGACGAGTGCCACGAGCGGCACCTCGACGCGGACACCTCGGCCGCGTTCCTGTGGGACGTGCGCGAGACGCTGCGGCCGGAGCTGCGGCTGGTGGCGGCCTCGGCGACGACGGACACGGCCGGCTGGGCGCGGCTGCTGGGCGGGGCGCCGGTGGTGGAGGCCCAGGGTTCCGTCTTCGGTGTGGAGGTGGTCTGGGCGCCTCCGGCGCGGCCCGTGCGGCCGCCGCACGGGATGCGGGTGGACCCGGCGTTGCTGGCGCATGTCGCGGCGGTGGTGCGGCGGGCGCTGGCCGAGCGGTCGGGCGACGTGCTGTGCTTCCTGCCGGGGGTCGGGGAGATCGCGCGGGTCGCGGGGCTGCTCGGTGCGCCGGCCGGGGTGGACGTGCTCCAGGTGCACGGGCGGGCGCCGGCGGCCGTGCAGGACGCGGTGCTGGCTCCCGGGGAGCGGCGCCGGGTGGTGCTGGCGACCTCCGTGGCGGAGTCCTCGCTGACGGTGCCGGGGGTGCGGGTGGTCGTCGATTCGGGGCTGGCGCGGGAGCCGCGGGTGGACCACGCGCGCGGGCTGAGCGCGCTGGCGACGGTGCGCGCCTCGCAGGCGTCGGGCCGGCAGCGGGCGGGGCGGGCCGGGCGGGAGGCGCCGGGTGCGGTGTACCGGTGCTGGGCGGAGGCGGAGGACGCCCGTCTGCCGTCGTTCCCGGCCCCGGAGATCAGGGTGGCCGATCTGACGGCGTTCGCCCTTCAGGCGGCCTGCTGGGGCGATCCCGACGCTTCGGGGCTGGCGTTGCTGGATCCGCCGCCGGGTGGGGCGATGGCGGCGGCGAGGTCTTTGCTGGCGGCGATCGGGGCGGTGGACTCCGCGGGTCGCGCCACGGCGCGGGGCCTGCGGCTGGCCCGGCTGGGGCTGCATCCGCGGTTGGGTCGGGCTCTGCTGGACGGGGCCGCGTCGGTGGGTGTGGAGCGGGCCGTCGAGGTGGTGGCGCTGCTGAGCGAGGAGGCGCCGCGGGAGTACGGCGACGATCTCGCCGCCGTTCTGCGGTCCGCGCGGCGCGGGGGTGACGCCTACGGTGCGCGGTGGCGGACGGAGGTGCGCCGGCTGCGGGCCGTGGTCGAGGGCTCGGCCCCGGCCGGTCCCACCGCCGGGGAAGCCGGCGGCGGAGCAAGCGGTACTCGACGAAGCGGCGGAGGGGGCGGCACCGGCAGCGCCCGAGGGAGCGGGGGCGGAGGGAGCGCAGGCCGGACGGCCGGCGGGTCCGACGCCCTCGCCGGGCTCGTCGTCGCTCTCGCCTTCCCGGAGCGGCTCGCGAGGGCCGACGGGGGTTCGTATCTGATGGTGTCCGGTACCCGGGCCGAGGTCCGTGAGGGGACCGAGCTGCGGGGGGCGCCGTGGCTCGCCGTGGCCGTCGCCGACCGGCCGGTGGGGAAGGGACACGCGCGTGTGCAGCTGGCGGCGGTGGTGGACGAGGAGGTCGCCCGGTTCGCGGCGGGGGCGCTGCTCGACGAGCGGGACGAGGTGCACTGGGCCGACGGGGACGTCGTGGCGCGGCGGGTGGAGCGGTTGGGGGCCGTGGAGCTGGCGGTGCGTCCGCTCCGCGACGCCGACGCCGGGCTCGTGCGCGGTGCGCTGGTCGAGGGGCTGAGGAGGGACGGGCCGGGGTTGCTGCGGTGGTCGGCGGACGCGGACGTCCTGCGGCAGCGGCTGGCGTTCCTGCGGTGGCATCTGGGCGAGCCGTGGCCCGATGTGTCCGACGCGTCGCTGCACGCGCGGGTGGACGAGTGGCTGGAGCCGGAACTGAGCCGGGCCCGGCGGCGGAGCGATCTCGGGCGGATCGATGCCGGGGAGGCGCTCGGACGGCTGCTGCCGTGGGCGTCCGGGGAGGCGGCCCGGCTGGACGAGCTGGCGCCGGAGCGGATCACGGTGCCGAGCGGGTCAAGGATCCGGATCGACTACGCCGATCCGGAGCGGCCGGTCCTCGCGGTGAAGTTGCAGGAGATGTTCGGGCTCCAGGAGTCGCCGCGGGTCGCCGGGGTGCCGTTGCTGGTGCACCTGCTGTCTCCGGCCGGGCGGCCCGCCGCGGTCACGGCCGATCTCGCCTCGTTCTGGCGGGACGGCTACAAGGGGGTGCGGGCGGAGTTGCGCGGTCGGTATCCGAAGCATCCCTGGCCGGAGGATCCGGCCGGCGCCGAGCCGACCAGGTTCACCAATGCGCGGCTCAGGCGGTGACGGGCCGCGGTGCGGCGGGCTCGGCGGCGGGGGGTGCGTCGGGGCGGCGGGAGCGGGCCTCCAGGTAGAGGGAGAGGCACATCAGGAGGGCGCCGAGCAGGAGGAAGCCCCAGGGAAGGTGGGCGGTCAGCAGGAGGACCAGGGTGCGGTTGGACTTGACCACGGACACGGTGTGCTCGATGTAGTCCTCGCGCATCTTCACGTGTCCGGCGAAGGCGGTGACCTTGGCGCGGCCGCCGAGCAGGGTGCCGCCGCGGAGTTCCTCCCGGTGGATCTCCTCGCCGTAGACGGGCGCGCCGGTGACGGGTTCGACCCAGAACTTGCGGACCGTGGTGTACCAGCGGGTGGTGCCGGTCTCGGCGACGGTCTCCGGGGTGATGCCCGCGACCGGCATCGTCCTGGGCATGGCGACCTTGGTCCACGGGACGGTCTGTTCGAAGTAGTAGACCTCCAGGCCGCGGAAGGTCCGGGTGCCCCGGTAGTGGATGGGGGCCGTGGTGCGGGTCTGCGCGTCGAAGTACTCGTAGTCCCGCTTCTCGGTCAGGAACGGCCATTTGAACTCGATGCCCTCCCGGCGCACGGGGTCGCCGTCGACCATCTCGCCGGTGGCGTGGACGGGTTCCTGGGTGTGGGCGTCGAAGATGTACCGCTCGGGGACTCTGGAGACCATCTTGCCGTCGGGGCCCTGGACGTAGGACAGGCCGTCCCAGACGACGACGTCCCGGCCGGCCGTCCTCTCGATCTTCTCGGAGGCCTCCACGTCGCCTTTGAGGGTCTGCACGATGGTGATCTCGGGGACCGTGCGGGCGGTCATGGAGCCGTAGTCGAGGAGGGTGGCGTTCTTCGCCTCCAGGACCATGGTCTGGTATTCGTTCGCCGGGATCTTGGCGAGGCGGGGGAAGGCGTACCAGCGCAGCAGGGGGGACAGCGCCGCGAAGAACACGGCGAGGGCGAGCAGGATCAGGGCGGCCTTGCGGCGCATCTCGGCCTCCTTCGCGGGCGGCGCCGGCGGAGCGGGGCGGCTAGGGGTGTGCGGGGACCGTCGTCAGCAGGGGCTTCGGTGAGGTCGTGCCGGCCGGTGTGCCCAGCGCGGTGAGGGTGAGGACCAGGGCGAGCGCGACGGCGAGTCCGGTCGCGGCGGCGATCAGGGCACGCATACGGTCCTCCCGGAGCTGACGGGACGTCAGGTCGGGCACGGTAGCAACGGGCGGGCGAGATGAGAACACGTCGCACACGACGGCGGCGCCCCGGTGGAGACCGGGGCGCCGCGTCGTCGTGCAGAGGAGGCCGGAGCGGGGTTCGGGGCCGGGGCCCGCAGCGGCGGTTACGAGGCGGTGGCCGTCGTCCCCGACTCGCTGGGCGTGGGGCTGGGGGTCGAGGTCTCGGCGGCCGTGACGGTGAGTTCGACCGTCAGGGTCGCTCCGCCGGTGGTGGTGATGCGGAGCAGGTAGGTGCCCGCGGTGTCGTCCGCGTACAGCTTGGGCAGCTGGAGCAGACCGTTCGCGTCCGTCCGGAGGTCCAGGGTGCGGACGGGGTTGCCCGCGGCGTCCTTGAAGTAGGGGCCCTTGTCGTTCGCGGTCGGGTCGTCGGACGACTTGATCAGGGTGGCGGTCGCCGCGACCTTGTCCGCCACGGTGCCCTGGTAGGTGGCCTTCACCTCGACCTGGTCGGCGAACTCGCCGCCGGCGGCGCAGGTCAGCTCGGCGCTGCCGGTGCGGGCGAGGGTGTCGGCGGCGCGGGCGGTGACGGTGGCCTTGTAGTCGAGTGCGGAGAGCGTGCGGCCGAGGACCGTGGCCCGGACGATGAAGCCGCCGGTCTTCTCCCCCGCCTGGAGGGCGGGCGCCAGGGCCACGCCCTTGGCGTCGGTGACGATCGTGGCGACGTTCTCGCCGCCCGCGAAGGTGGCGTCGGTGTCGCCGACGACGGTGAACCGGATCCTGACCTTGGCGACGGCCTTGCCGGCCGCCGTCTCCGCGCGGGTGCTGACGCGCTCCGTGAACGCGTCGCCCGCCATCGCGGTGAGGCTCGCCGTGCCCGCGTCCTCGAGATGGCCGACCGTCTCGGTCGGCGTCGGGGTCGGCGTGGGCGTCGGGGTCGGCGTCGGGGTCGGGGTGGGCTTCGTGGGGGTGTTGGGCTTGTCGGGGGTCGAGGGCGTGCTGGGCGTGCTCGGCGTCGTGGGGACGGACGGCGAGGTGGGCGTGTAGCTCGTGCCGTCGTCGCTGCGGTTGTCCGGCACGGTGCCGGTGCCGTCGGGGATCTCGTGCGTTCCCTTGCGGTAGTACTCCAGCCACGACAGGACGGTGTTGAGGTAGTCCGTCGAGTTGTTGTAGCTGAGGATCGCGCTGCGCATGCCGGACGTGACCGACATGTCCCAGTCGTACCGGCACAGGTAGTGGCCGGCGGCGAGCGCGGCGTCGTAGATGTTGTTGGGGTCCTTCTTGCCGTCGGCGTTGCCGTCGCGGCCCGCCCACGCCCAGGTGGACGGGATGAACTGCATCGGGCCGACGGCGCGGTCGTAGGTGCTGTCGCCGTCGTACGCGCCGTTGTCGGTGTCGCTGATGTTCGCGAAACCGACGCCGTTGAGGACCGGGCCGAGGATCGGCGAGATGGTCGTGCCGTCCGCGGTCACACTGCCGCCGCGGGCCTGGCCGGACTCCACCTTGCCGATGGCGGCGAGGAGTTGCCAGGGCAGGTTGCAGCCGGGCTTGGACCGCGCCAGCTCCGCCTCGGCCTTCTTGTAGGCGTCCAGGACGGTCGCCGGGATGCCCGCCTCCGTGGTGCCGGTGGCGGCCGGGCCGGTGGAGGTGCTCTCGCTCGGCGCCGGGTTCGGGCTCTTCAGCGGCGGCAGGTCCGTGTAGTACGGCGAGTTGCCGGTGGCGCTGTCACCGATGCCGGTGCCGTTGTCGGCGGACGACGGGGTGTCGGCGGCGGTCTGTCTGCCGTGGCCGTCGGCCGTGACGTCCGGTGCCTGGGACGCGGCCAGAGCCGCCACCGCCAGTGCGGCCACGGTCGTGTTGACCGCTCCCTTGCGCAGCCTCGTGCCGAAATGCGCCGACATGAAGTGAAACCCTCCCGTGGACGCGGTACGTCCGTCTTCGCCTGCACCTGCCGTCGCGGCTGCTGCCCCTGTAGTGGCCGTCGCCGCTCCTGCCGCCGTCACCGGTGTGACGATCAACCCGCCCCGAGGGTTGCACTCATGGGCGGTTCGCCCTGCTCCGCTCTGCCGTTCGACGTGCCCGTGGGCACACCGACCCAGGCGACCCTACGACAACTTCTTTTGCACCGGCACCCGTTCGGGTGCCGATTTCACCAGCCCTCCATGTGCCGTCCGCCCGGAACCGCGCTCGGCATACTGGACGTCGTAGATCACCGGGCCGCCCGGCCCGTCGACATCCGTCTCCGGGAGCCGCGTTGCCGTTCACGCTGAGTCACGCGGCGGCCGTGCTGCCCGCCCTGCGCGCCGACGGCACCGGCCGCGGGCCGCTCGTCCCGGGCGCTCTGGTCGCCGGTTCCTTCGCTCCCGACATGACCTACTACGCGGCGAGTGTCCTGTCCGGGGCCATGGAGTTCGGCGACGTCACGCACTCCCTCCCCGGCGTCTTCACGGTGGACGTCGGCGTCGCCTGGGTGCTGGTGGGGCTCTGGCTGCTGGTGCGCGAGCCGCTGGTGGCGCTGCTGCCGCGGTCCCGGCAGGGCCGGACGGCCGCGCTGACCCGCTGCGGGGCGCCCCGCGCGCGGGTACGGCCGTCGACCGTCCTGTGGTGGTACGTCTCCGCGGTGCTCGGCGCGCTGACCCATGTGGTGTGGGACGCGTTCACCCACCTCGACCGCTGGGGCATGCGGCTGTTCCCCGTCCTCGGCGAGGACATCGCCGGCTCGCCGCTGTACTGGTACCTCCAGTACGGGGGTTCGGCGGTGGCGGCGGTCGTGCTCGCCGTGTGCGTCACGTACGCGCTGCGCCGGGCGCCGGCCGGGGAGCCGGCCGGGGTCGCGGTGCTGTCGGTGCGGGACCGCTGGTGTGCGGGTGCGGTGATCGGCGGGTGCGCACTGGTCGCGGCGGTGCGGCGGGCGACGCGGTGGTGGGAGTACTGGGGTGCGCGCGAGGCGAAGCCGTGGGAGCTGATCCCGACGCTGTGTTTCGGGGCGGGCGCGGGGCTGGTGGTGGGGGTGCTGCTGTACGCGGCCGGAGTACGGCTGTGGCGCCCGGCCCCGCCGACCCGCCCGGCCCGTCCGGCTCCTTCGGCCGTCCCGGCCGCCCCCGGTGCCCCTGCCGGGCAGCCGGAAGCGGGGACGGGGACGGACGGGGTCAGCGTGCGGCGGAGTCGTCCGGGCGTTCGGTGAAGGGGATCGCCGGCGCGACGTAGAGGGGGATGCGGCGGACCGAACGGGGTCCGCGGAGACGGCCGAGGACGCCGAGGGCCAGGCCCAGGTGACCGCGTACCGCCTCGGCCCACACGAGCCGCCGGCTGTCGTCCCGGGGGACGAACCCGGCGAGGAACCGGCTCAGGGCCCCCGGCAGAAGGCGGTGCAGCGAGCGGGACAGCAGGCCGGGCAGCGACCGGGGCCGCCACCGGCCGGGAGCCGGGCCGCGGAGCCGGGCGGCGGCCGCGCGCAGGGCCGGGCCGGGAGCCCACGGGATGCGGGGGACGGCCGCGCCGGGCGCGAGGGCGGGGCGGGGCCGCGTCCGGGAGGCCGCACGGGGCCAGGACCGCGGGCCCGCGGCCGACGTGGCGAGAACGCGTGCGTGGGCCTTCCGGCGGTGGAGCATGCGTATACCCATGGCGGCATCCTGGTGGCCCGGACCCGGCGGAGGCCTGTTCTCGGGGGCCACGCGGGTGAGGGCCCTTCGGGGGACGCACCGGCGGTGACCGGGCTCCGCGCGGGCGGCGCCGGAGCCCCGCCGACTTCCCCGGCAGCGGCTCGCACGGCACCGGCTCGCACGGGACGCGCGAAGGGCCCCGCCGCTGCCGGCGGAGCCCCTTGCCTCCTGCTGTTGCGGTCGCGGCGGGCCGCTCCCGCGCCGCTGCCTAGTGCGCCGCCGACTCCCAGTCCGCGCCCACGCCGACCGACACGTCCAGCGGGGCCCGCAGCCGGACGGCGCCCGCCATCTCGCGGCGGACCAACTCCTCGACGGCCGCGCGCTCGCCGGGGGCGATCTCCAGGACGATTTCGTCGTGGACCTGGAGCAGCATCCGCGACTTCAGCTCCGCCGCGCGCAGCGCCGCGTCCACCTGGAGCATGGCGATCTTGACGATGTCCGCCGCCGTGCCCTGGATCGGCGCGTTGAGGGCCATCCGCTCGGCCGCCTCACGGCGCTGACGGTTGTCGCTGTTGAGGTCGGGCAGATAGCGGCGGCGGCCGAAGAGCGTCGCCGTGTAGCCGGTCGCCCGCGCCTCGTCGACCGCGCGGCGCAGGTAGTCCCGGACGCCACCGAAGCGCTCGAAGTAGGCGTCCATCAGGCCACGGGCCTCGCCCGCGTCGATGTTCAGCTGCTGGGACAGACCGAACGCCGACAGGCCGTACGCCAGGCCGTAGGACATCGCCTTGATCTTGCGCCGCATCTCCGCGTCCACCGCGCCGGGCTCGACGCCGAACACCTGGGAGGCGGCCGTGGTGTGCAGGTCCTCGCCGGAGGTGAACGCCTCGATGAGGCCGGCGTCCTCCGACAGGTGGGCCATCACGCGGAGCTCGATCTGGCTGTAGTCGGCGGTCATGAGGGACTCGAAGCCCTCGCCGACGACGAAGCCGCGGCGGATCGCCCGGCCCTCGTCGGTGCGGACGGGGATGTTCTGGAGGTTCGGGTCCGTGGACGACAGGCGGCCGGTCGCGGCGACCGTCTGGTTGAACGTGGTGTGGATGCGGCCGTCCCCGGCGATCGTCTTGATCAGGCCCTCGACGGTGACCCGCAGCTTCGCCTGCTCGCGGTGGCGCAGCATGATGACCGGCAGCTCGTTGTCCGTCTGCCCCGCCAGCCAGGCCAGCGCGTCGGCGTCGGTGGTGTAGCCGGTCTTGGTCTTCTTCGTCTTCGGCAGGCCCAGTTCGCCGAAGAGGACCTCCTGGAGCTGCTTGGGCGAGCCCAGGTTGAACTCGTGTCCGGCCGCCGCGTGCGCCTCCTTCACGGCCTGCTGGACGGCGCCCGCGAACATCTGCTCCATGGCCTCCAGGTGGGCGCGGTCGGCGGCGATGCCGTGCCGCTCCAGGCGGGCCAGGAGGGCGGAGGTCGGCAGCTCCATGTCGCGCAGCAGGTCGGCCGCGCCGACCTCCTCCAGCCGGCCGCGGAACGCCTCGCCGAGGTCGACGATCGTGCGGGCCTGCACCATGAGGGCCTCGGCCTCGGCGCCGTCGTCCGCGCCGAAGGCGAGCTGGCCGTCGGCCGCGGCGGCAGGGGCCAGCTCACGGCCCAGGTACTCCAGGGAGAGCGCGTCCAGGTCGAAGGAGCGGCGGCCCGGCTTGACCAGGTACGCGGCGAGCGCCGTGTCCATCCCGACGCCGGCGACGGACCAGCCGTGCTCGGCGAAGACCCGCATGGCGCCCTTGGCGTTGTGCAGGACCTTGGGGCGGTCCTCGGCGGCGATCCAGGCCGCCCACGCGTTCTCGTCGGCCTCGTCGAGCTCCGCCGGGTCGAACCAGGCGGCCGCTCCCCCGGCCGCGGCGAGCGCGACCTCGGCGACCGAGCCGGCGCCCAGCGCCCAGGCGTCGACCGTCGCGACGCCGAGGGTGTCGGCGCCGTGCTCCGCCAGCCAGCCGGCCAGCTCGCCGGTGCCCAGGACCGTGCCGTCCAGCTCCACCCCGCCGGTGATCACCGGCGTCGCCTCGGCCTCCTCGCCGCCCGGGTCGACGGCGAACAGCCGCTCGCGCAGGGACGGGTTCCTGATCTCCAGGGTGTCCAGGATCATCGCGACGGCCGTGCGGTCGTACGGGGCGCGCTCCAGGTCGACGACCGTCTTCGGCAGCTCGACCGTGCGGACCATCTCGGTGAGGCGGCGGTTGAGCTTGACGGCCTCCAGGTGGTCGCGCAGGTTCTGCCCGGCCTTGCCCTTGACCTCCTCGACGCGTTCGACGAGCTCCGCGAACGAACCGAACTGGTTGATCCACTTCGCGGCCGTCTTCTCGCCGACTCCGGGGATGCCCGGCAGGTTGTCGGACGGGTCGCCGCGCAGCGCCGCGAAGTCGGGGTACTGGGCGGGCGTCAACCCGTACTTCTCGACGACCTTCTCGGGGGTGAACCGGGTCAGCTCCGAGACGCCCTTCGTCGGATAGAGCACGGTGGTGTGCTCGGACACCAGCTGGAAGGAGTCACGGTCGCCGGTGACGATCAGCACCTCGAAGCCCTCGGCCTCGGCCCGGGTGGCGAGCGTGGCGATCACGTCGTCCGCCTCGAAGCCGTCCACGGCGAACCGGGACACGTGCATCGCGTCGAGCAGCTCGCCGATCAGCTCGACCTGGCCCTTGAACTCGTCCGGTGTCTTGGAACGGTTCGCCTTGTACTCGGTGAACTCCTCGGAACGCCAGGTCTTGCGCGACACGTCGAACGCGACCGCGAAGTGCGTGGGCGCCTCGTCACGCAGGGTGTTGGCCAGCATCGACGCGAAACCGTAGATCGCGTTCGTCGGCTGGCCCGTCGCGGTGGTGAAGTTCTCCGCGGGCAGCGCGAAGAACGCGCGGTAGGCCAGCGAGTGCCCGTCCATGAGCATCAGGCGGGGCCGGCTGGCGGGGGTGTCGGTCTTCTTCGCTGCTGTCTCTGCCACGCCCCCGATCCTGCCACGCCCCACTGACACTCGGTCCCGGCCGCCACGGCTCGGGGGCCCCGGCGGTCGGCCGTCGGCCGCAAACTGTGCTCCCGCCCGGCGACCGGCCCGCGGGTGAACGGTGCGGGCGCCTCGTGCGAGGATCGAGGAGGTGTGTGGCACAGGCGAGAAGGAGAGCGCGCGATGGCAACGAAGCCGCCCAAGGCCGATCCGGTCCAGGACGCTCCCCAGGTCACCGAGCCCCAGCACGTGGCGGCGGGTCTGCCGGCCGTCGGGCACTCCCTGCGGATGGCCCAGCAGCAGATGGGGGTCAAGCGCACCGCGCTGACCCTGTTGCGCGTCAACCAGAAGGACGGCTTCGACTGCCCCGGCTGCGCCTGGCCCGAACCCGAGCACCGGCACGCCGCCGAGTTCTGTGAGAACGGCGCGAAGGCGGTCGCCGAGGAGGCGACCCTGCGCCGGGTCACGCCCGAGTTCTTCGCCGCGCACCCCGTCGCCGACCTGGCCGGGCGCAGCGGCTACTGGCTCGGTCAGCAGGGCCGCCTCACGCACCCCATGTACCTGCCCGAGGGCGCGGAGCGCTACGAGCCGGTGACCTGGGAGCGCGCCTTCGACATCATCGCGGAGGAGACCGCCGCCCTCGCCTCCCCCGACGAGGCCGTCTTCTACACCTCGGGCCGCACCAGCAACGAGGCCGCGTTCCTCTACCAGCTCTTCGCCCGCGAACTGGGCACGAACAACCTCCCGGACTGCTCCAACATGTGCCACGAGTCGTCCGGCTCGGCCCTGTCGGAGACCATCGGCGTCGGCAAGGGCAGCGTCCTGCTCGAGGATCTCTACCGGGCCGACCTGATCATCGTCGCGGGGCAGAACCCGGGCACGAACCACCCGCGCATGCTGTCCGCGCTGGAGAAGGCCAAGGCGGGCGGCGCGAAGATCATCAGCGTCAATCCGCTGCCCGAGGCCGGCCTGGAGCGCTTCAAGAACCCGCAGACCCCGAAGGGACTGACCGCGGGCGCCTCCCTCACCGACCTGTTCCTCCAGATCCGCATCGGCGGCGACCAGGCCCTCTTCCGTCTCCTCAACAAGCTCGTCCTCGGCACCGACGGCGCGCTCGACGAGGCGTTCATCGCCGAACACACCCACGGTTTCGAGGAGTTCGCCGACGCGGCGCGCGCCGCCGACTGGGACGAGACGCTCACCGCGACCGGCCTCACGCGCGCGGAGATCGAGGAGACCCTGCGCATGGTGCTCGCCTCCGAGCGCACCATCGTCTGCTGGGCCATGGGCCTCACCCAGCACAAGCACTCCGTGCCGACGATCCGCGAGGTCGTCAACTTCCTTCTGCTGCGCGGCAACATCGGGCGTCCGGGCGCGGGCGTCTGCCCGGTGCGCGGCCACTCGAACGTGCAGGGCGACCGCACCATGGGCATCTTCGAACGGCCCGCGCCGGCCTTCCTGGACGCCCTGGAGAAGGAGTTCGGCTTCGCACCCCCGCGCGAGCACGGCTTCGACGTGGTCCGCGCCATCCGCGCCCTGCGCGACGGCGAGGCGAAGCTGTTCTTCGCGATGGGCGGCAACTTCGTCTCCGCCTCCCCGGACACCGAGGTCACCGAGGCGGCCATGCGGCGCGCCCGGCTGACCGTGCACGTGTCGACGAAGCTCAACCGCTCGCACGTGGTGACCGGCGCGCGGGCCCTGATCCTGCCCACGCTCGGCCGCACCGAGCGCGACCTCCAGGGCGGCGGCGAGCAGTTCGTGACCGTGGAGGACTCCATGGGCATGGTGCACGCCTCACGGGGCCGCCTCGCGCCCGCGAGCGCGCACCTGCTGTCCGAGCCCGCCATCGTGTGCCGCCTCGCGCGCCGCGTGCTCGGCGAGGACAGCAGGGTGCCGTGGGAGGAGTTCGAGAAGGACTACGCGACGATCCGTGACCGCATCGCGCGTGTGATCCCCGGCTTCGACGACTTCAACGCGCGCGTGGCCCGCCCCGAGGGCTTCACCCTCCCGCACGCCCCGCGCGACGAGCGCCGCTTCCCCACCCCGACCGGCAAGGCCAACTTCACCGCGGCCCCCGTCGAGTACCCCCAACTGCCCGAGGGCCGGCTGCTGCTGCAGACGCTGCGCTCGCACGACCAGTACAACACCACGATCTACGGCCTCGACGACCGCTACCGGGGCATCAAGAACGGCCGCCGGGTCGTCCTGGTCAACGCCGAGGACGCACGCACGCTGGGGCTCGCCGAGGGCTCGTACGTGGACCTGGTGAGCGAATGGCGCGACGGCGTGGAGCGGCGGGCGCCCGGCTTCCGGGTCGTGCTCTACCCGACCAGCCGGGGCTGCGCCGCCGCGTACTACCCGGAGACCAACGTCCTGGTCCCGCTGGACGCCACCGCCGACACCAGCAACACCCCGGCCAGCAAGTCCGTCATCGTGCGTCTGGAACAATCGGCCACCGACTGAGCGTTTGCTTAAGTCACGCTGGACTGTGATCGACGAACGGAGCCGGGCCCCATGGGCGAGCAGCAGCACGTGAAGTTCCCGCAAGAGGTCATCGACGAGTACGCCGCCCTCGGCATCGACCTACTGGCCCTGTTCTCCGCCGGGCACCTCGGCACCCGCATGGGCGTGGAGATCGTCGAGGCCTCCGCCGACCGGGTCGTCGGCACCATGCCGGTCGAGGGCAACACCCAGCCCTACGGCCTGCTGCACGGCGGCGCCTCCGCGGTCCTCGCCGAGACCCTCGGCTCGGTCGGCTCCATGCTGCACGGCGGCAGCACCAAGATCGCCGTCGGCGTCGACCTGAACTGCACCCACCACCGCGGGGTCCGCTCCGGCCTGGTCACCGGCGTCGCCACGCCCGTGCACCAGGGGCGCTCCACGGCGACGTACGAGATCGTGATCAGCGACCAGGACGGACGGCGCGTGTGCACCGCGCGGCTCACCTGTCTGCTGCGGGACGTACGGGCCGGCGACGGCGCGCAGGTGCGCGCCGCGGACTGACGGCGCCCCGCTCCAGGGGCTCACGCGTGCGTGCCCGTTGCCCACCGCCACCACGGCGGCCTAGCGTCGGGACATGACCACGGCAGGAGCCCCCCGGGCGGGGGCGGCGGGGCGGCCGCAGGGACCGGCGCGGGCTTCGGTCCGGTCGGCGGCCCTGCTGGCGGCCCTGCTGGCGACCGGCTGCGGAGCCTCCGGGAGCGCCGGCGCCGGCGGCAGCCCGCCACCGCCCCCGTCCACCGCCTCACCCGCCTCACCCGCCTCACCCGAGGAACTGTGCACCCGCATCGTCGCCCACTGGTCGCGCGAGGTCCTGGACAGCACCGCCTACGGGGACTACCAGTCGATGGGGCTGTCCAACGGTCAGTACGAGATCCTGCGGACCGTCGTGGACGCCGCGCGGGCCGTGAAGAAGCGTCAAGGGACTGCAGCCGCAGACGAGTTGATAGACCGTGAGGCGGCCGGGGGCTGCGCGGACCGGTACCGCTCGGGCGGCCCGACCGAGGGGCCCTGGCAGTGAGCGGCGTGGGCCCCGTGGAGCCCGGCGACGGCACCCACGCCTGGGAGACCCCCGACACCGGCCGCGCCCCAGGAGCCGACCGCCCCGCCACCGCCCCGACTCCCGCCGCCCGCCTGCTCCGCCGGCTCGTCCCCCGCCGCGCGTCCCACCGCCGGGCCGCGTCGGCCGCCCTCGCCGCAGGACTCCTCCTCACGGGCGGCGGCTACCTCTGCGCCACCCGACCCCCGGACGCCCAACCGGCTGTCCCCGCACCGCCGTTCCCGTCCCAGGTGGTGGACGTCAGCTACCTCGGCGAGGTCGCCGTACCGCCCGGCGGCCGACCGCGCACCTTCGCCTTCGAGCTGCTGCTCGGCGTGGAGTCCGGCCCGCCGGTCACCGTGACGCGCCTCGCCCAGCCCTACAGCGGGCTTTCCCTGACCTCGGAGCCCCCGGCACCCTTCGGAACAAAAGCGGGTTCCGCGCGCAAGGTCGTCATCACCATGCAGGTAACGGAATGCGGAAAAGTGCCGAAGAACGTCGGACTTCCTTTCGTGGACGTAACTCTACGTAATGCGCGCGCAATACAAGTCCACAGTTTCATCCTCGGCACGCGGTATGCGCACGACCTCTCCGAAGCCCTACAAGTCGCCTGTAGCAACGAATCAAGTCATCAGCAAAACGCCCGAGACACCTGAACGTACCCGGGTTCGTCCTGCACGTTCTCAACATGCGGACAGGGCGAATCGGCCTGAATTCAGCTGTTCCACCCACCAAGTACCGCTCTGCATTACCTCGTGTCATAACAAGAGCGTCACAGCATCGGTCAGACCCTCCTCCCCGTCAGCTTCACCCGCTTAGAGTCACGCCCAGTCACCGCGCGGCTGGAATACCCCTTCGGCGCAGCGCTCGACTCGGCTTCTTCCAGGGGGGAGGGCCGCCCAGGGAAAGGACTGGAACGTGCGTCAACGTTCGCTCATCGCCATTACCGCCGCGCTGTCCGCGGGAGCACTCACCCTCACCGCCTGCGGCTCGCGCGACAGCGACGACAAGGGCTCCGACAGCGGCGGCACCACCGTCACCATCGGTATCGACGCCCCGCTGACCGGCGACCTGTCCGCGCTGGGCCTCGGCATCAAGAACTCCGTCGACCTCGCCGCCAAGACGGCCAACAAGCAGAAGTACGTCGACGGCGTCACCTTCAAGATCGAGGCGCTCGACGACCAGGCCCAGCCGTCCTCCGGCCAGCAGAACGCCACCAAGCTCGTCGCCGACAAATCCGTCCTCGGCGTGGTCGGCCCGCTGAACTCCTCCGTCGCCGAGTCGATGCAGAAGGTCTTCGACGACGCCAAGCTCGTCGAGGTCTCCCCGGCCAACACCAACCCGGCGCTCACCCAGGGCACCGACTGGGCGACCTCGAAGAAGCGCGTCTACAAGTCGTACTTCCGCACCGCGACCACGGACGCCATCCAGGGCCCGTTCGCCGCGCAGTACCTGATCAACGACGCCAAGAAGAAGAAGGTCTTCGTCATCGACGACAAGAAGACCTACGGCGCCGGCCTCGCCGGAACCTTCACCGAGGAGTTCAAGAAGCTCGGCGGCACCGTGGCGGGCACCGAGCACATCAACCCGGACAGCAAGGACTTCTCGGCCATCGCCACGAAGGTCAAGAACTCCGGCGCCGACGTCGTCTACTACGGCGGCGAGTACCCGCAGGCCGGCCCCCTGAGCAAGCAGATCAAGGCCGCCGGCGCCAAGATCCCCGTGGTCGGCGGTGACGGCATCTACAGCGCCGACTTCATCAAGCTCGCCGGCGCCTCCGCCACCGGCGACCTGGCCACCTCGGTCGGCGCCCCCGTCGAGGAGCTGGCCTCCGCCAAGGAGTTCGTGGCCAACTACAAGACCGAGGGCTACAAGGAGGCCTACGAGGCCTACGGCGGCTACTCCTACGACTCGGCCTGGGCGATCATCGAGGCCGTGAAGAAGGTCGTCGACGACAACGACGGCAAGCTTCCCGACGACGCCCGCGCCAAGGTCACCGCCGCCATGCAGAACGTCTCCTTCGACGGTGTGACCGGCAAGGTCTCCTTCGACGAGTTCGGTGACGCCACCAACAAGCAGCTCACCGTCTACGCCGTCGAGAACGGCGCCTGGAAGCCGGTGAAGTCCGGCACCTACACCGGCTGACCCACCCGCATCACACGAGCCGCGCGGGGCGCTGTTCCACTGGCGCCCCGCGCGGACTCACATCCGGACACATCCGTCGAAAACATCCGAACGTCTCGGAGGACATGCGGTGAACGAACTGCCGCAGCAGCTGGTCAACGGCCTGCTACTGGGATCCATGTACGGGCTGGTCGCCATTGGCTACACAATGGTCTACGGCATCGTCCAGCTCATCAACTTCGCCCACGGCGAGATCTTCATGACGGGCGCATTCGGGGCTCTCTCCGTCTACCTCTGGGTACTGCCGAACGGCACGACCATGTGGATAGCCCTGCCGCTCATGCTCATCGGCGCCATCCTGGTCGCCGTCCTCGTCGCCATCGGAGCGGAACGCTTCGCCTACCGCCCCCTGCGCGGCGCACCCCGCCTCGCCCCCCTCATCACCGCCATCGGCCTGTCCCTGGCCCTCCAGCAGGCGGTCTGGGCCTGGTACCCCGAGGCCACCTCGGCCCGCACCTTCCCCCAGATCGAGGGCGGCCCCTTCCACATCGGCGACGTCACGATCCAGACCGGTGACATCTTCCTCCTCGCCGCCGCCCCCATCAGCATGGCCGTCCTCGCCTACTTCGTCATGAAGACCCGCACCGGACGCGGCATGCAGGCCACGGCGCAGGACCCGGACACCGCCAAGCTCATGGGCGTCAACACCGACCGCATCATCGTGATCGCCTTCGCCCTCGGCGCCGTCTTCGCCGCCGTCGGCGGCGTCGCCTACGGCCTGAAGTACGGCCAGATCGACTACCGCATGGGCTTCATCCTCGGCCTCAAGGCCTTCACCGCGGCCGTCCTCGGCGGCATCGGCAACATCTACGGCGCCATGATCGGCGGCGTCGTCCTCGGCATCGCCGAAACCCTGGCCACCGCCTACATCGCCGACATCCCCGGCATGGACAAGTTCGGCAGCCAGTCCTGGGCAGACGTCTGGGCCTTCGTACTTCTCATCCTCGTACTGCTGTTCAGGCCGCAGGGCCTGCTCGGCGAGCGCGTCGCGGACAGGGCGTGACACCGATGACCACACAGACCACCGCACCCGAGACCCCGAGCACCCCCGCCTCCGGGCCGGCCACCGGCCTCATCGGCATCCCGCCGCACCTCGGCCGTGCCCTCGCCACCGGCGGCGGCGCCCTCACCGTCGTCTCCACCTTCCTCGCCTGGACGTGGACCTCCGCCTTCCCCGGCGACCTCACCGTCTACGGCTACCCCGGCGGCCTCCAGGTCCTCGCCCTCATCGGCGGCGCCCTCACCACCCTCTTCGGCCTCTCGTCCTACGGCGTCAAGGGCCTGCGCTGGCTCACCCCGGCCGGCGGCGACGGCGCCATCAAGTTCGCCGCACTCGCCGCCTTCGCCACCGTCTGGTACACGGTCATCGCGATCACCGTCGACCTCGGCGGCGTCGTCAACCTCGAGCCCGGCGGCTACATCGCCGCCCTCGCGGCCCTCACCGCCTTCCTCGGCGCCCTCGCCCTCCCCTTCGAGCGCCCCGAACCCGAACCCCACGACCCCGACGACACCGGCTGGGAGCTCGTCCGCCACCGCCTCCGCGCCGGCCGCGACACCACCAAGGCAGCCTTCGCCGGCGGCACCGCCCGCCCCGTCGGAACCCTGCCCTCCTACGCCGAGATCCTGATCATCGTCGGTATCCTCGGCCTCGGCCTCACCGTCTTCACCTACGGCATCGGCACCGAGTACGACGAACTCTTCATCGGCTTCCTGATCACCGCCGCCTTCGGCTTCGCCGCACTGAACAAGTCCGGCCTCGTCGCCCAGGCCAGCCAGATCACCGCCCGGCACCAGAACATCACCATCTGCGGCGCCTTCGTCGCCGCCGCGATGTTCCCCTTCACCCAGACCGACGACCAGTACGCCACCGTCGGCGTCTACATCCTCATCTTCGGCACCGTCGCCCTCGGCCTCAACATCGTCGTCGGCCTCGCCGGACTGCTCGACCTCGGCTACGTCGCCTTCCTCGGCGTCGGCGCCTACGCCGCCGCCATGGTCTCCGGCTCCCCGAGCTCGCCCTTCGACGTGCACTTCCCGTTCTGGGCCGCCGTCCTCGTCGGCGCCGCAGCCTCCCTCGTCTTCGGCGTCCTCATCGGCGCCCCGACCCTGCGACTGCGCGGCGACTACCTCGCCATCGTCACCCTCGGCTTCGGCGAGATCTTCCGCATCACCGCCAACAACCTCGACGGCACCTCTGGCCCCGACATCACCAACGGCTCCAACGGCATCTCCTCCATCCCGAACCTCAACATCCTCGGGTTCGACTTCGGAGCCGAGCACGCCATCGCCGGATTCACCATCGGCCGGTTCGCCAACTACTTCTTCCTGATGCTCGTCATCACCGCCATCGTCGTCCTCGTCTTCCGGCGCAGCGGCGACTCCCGTATCGGCCGCGCCTGGGTCGCCATCCGCGAGGACGAGACCGCCGCCCTGGCCATGGGCATCAACGGCTTCCGCGTCAAGCTCATCGCCTTCGCCGTCGGCGCCTCCCTCGCCGGACTCGCCGGTACCGTCCAGGCCCACGTCACCTACACGGTGACCCCCGAGCAGTACCTCTTCGCCGGTCCCATCCCGCCCAACTCCGCCTTCCTCCTCGCCGCCGTCGTCCTCGGCGGCATGGGCACCATCAGCGGACCCCTCATCGGCGCGGCACTGCTCTTCCTCATCCCCAACAAGCTCCAGTTCCTCGGCGACTACCAGCTCTTCGCCTTCGGTCTCGCCCTCATCCTGCTGATGCGCTTCCGCCCGGAGGGCCTCATCCCCAACAGGCGCCGCCAGCTCGAATTCCACGAGGACGCGGAAGCTCCCACCGTCCTGACCAAGGCAGGGGCCTGACCACCATGACCACCGACACCACCACCAAGGACGCCCCTGTCGCCCCTGTCGGCGAGACGGTGCTCGACGCCCGCGGCGTCACCATGCGCTTCGGCGGCCTCACCGCCGTCCGCGACGTCAACCTCCACGTCAACGCCGGAGAGATCGTCGGCCTCATCGGCCCCAACGGAGCCGGCAAGACCACCTTCTTCAACTGCCTCACCGGCCTCTACATCCCCACCGAGGGCGAAGTCCGCTACAAGGGCGCCGTCCTGCCGCCCAAGTCCTTCAAGGTCACGGCCGCCGGCATCGCCCGCACCTTCCAGAACATCCGCCTGTTCTCCAACATGACGGTCCTGGAGAACGTCCTCGTCGGCCGCCACACCCGCACCAAGGAAGGCTTCTGGTCGGCGGTCCTGCGCCTTCCCTCCTTCCACAAGGCCGAGGCCGCCTCCCGCGAACGGGCCATGGAACTCCTGGAGTTCATCGGCCTCGAGAAGAAGGCCGACCACCTCGCCCGCAACCTGCCCTACGGCGAACAGCGCAAGCTCGAGATCGCCCGCGCACTCGCCAGCGAGCCCGGCCTGCTCCTCCTCGACGAGCCCACCGCCGGCATGAACCCCCAGGAAACCCGCGCGACCGAGGAACTCGTCTTCGCCATCCGCGACAAGGGCATCGCCGTCCTCGTCATCGAGCACGACATGCGCTTCATCTTCAACCTCTGCGACCGGGTCGCCGTACTCGTCCAGGGCGAAAAACTCGTCGAAGGCGACAGCGCCACCGTCCAGGGTGACGAACGCGTCGTCGCCGCCTACCTCGGCGAACCCTTCGAAAACGCCCCCGGCGACGAGGAAGTCGCCGAAGTCGAGGCCGCCGAGGCGAACGCCGACACCACGACGGACGCCGCGCCCGGCAAGGAGAACGACCGATGACCGCACTGCTCGAAGTCGAGGACCTCCGGGTCGCCTACGGCAAGATCGAGGCCGTCAAGGGCATCTCGTTCAAGGTCGAGGCCGGCGAGGTCGTCACCCTGATCGGCACCAACGGCGCGGGCAAGACCACCACCCTGCGCACCCTGTCCGGCCTGCTCAAGCCGGTCGGAGGCCAGATCAGGTTCAACGGCAGATCGCTGAAGAAGGTCCCCGCCCACGACATCGTCTCGCTCGGACTCGCCCACTCCCCCGAGGGGCGGCACATCTTCCCGCGCATGACGATCGAGGACAACCTCCGCCTCGGCGCCTTCCTCCGCAGCGACAAGCCCGGCATCGAGAAGGACATCCAGCGCGCCTACGACCTCTTCCCCATCCTGGGAGAGCGCCGCAAGCAGGCCGCCGGCACCCTGTCCGGCGGCGAACAGCAGATGCTCGCCATGGGCCGTGCCCTCATGTCCCAGCCGAAACTGCTCATGCTGGACGAGCCCTCCATGGGCCTCTCCCCCATCATGATGCAGAAGATCATGTCGACCATCGTCGAGCTCAAGGCCCAGGGCATGACCATCCTGCTCATCGAGCAGAACGCCCAGGCCGCCCTGTCGCTCGCCGACCACGGTCACGTCATGGAGATCGGCAAGATCGTCCTCTCCGGCACCGGCCAGGACCTCCTGCACGACGAGTCCGTCCGCAAGGCGTACCTCGGCGAGGACTGAGCACTCCCCCCTCGCACACGACGAGGCCCGCGCCCCTTCTCCGGGCGCGGGCCTCGTCGCATGTCCGGCCGGGCGGCTCAGCCCTTGGACGACTTCTTCTCGTCGGCGTCCTGGATGACCGCCTCGGCGACCTGCTGCATCGACATCCGACGGTCCATCGACGTCTTCTGGATCCAGCGGAACGCGGCCGGCTCCGTCAGCCCGTACTCCGTCTGGAGAATCGACTTCGCCCGGTCCACCAGCTTGCGGGTCTCCAGCCGCAGCGTCAGGTCCGCGACCTCGTTCTCCAGCTCCCGCAGCTCCGTGAAGCGCGAAACGGCCATCTCGATCGCCGGGACGACATCGCTCTTGCTGAACGGCTTCACCAGGTACGCCATCGCACCGGCGT
The DNA here is from genome assembly GCF_031456635.1 of Streptomyces sp. 3330. Lineage (NCBI taxonomy): Bacteria > Bacillati > Actinomycetota > Actinomycetes > Kitasatosporales > Streptomycetaceae > Streptomyces > Streptomyces sp. 3330. The sequence goes on along the minus strand of NZ_JAVDVA010000015.1, from coordinate 114,231 downwards.
CACGCGCCCGCTCGACGAGGTCGCGCTGCGAGAACGCGGTCAGCATCAGGACGGGCGCGATGCGCTCCTCGGCGATCTTCTCGGCGGCGGAGATGCCGTCCAGCTTGGGCATCTTCACATCGAGGATGACCAGGTCCGGCTTGTGCTCGCGGGCGAGCTCGATCGCCTGTTCGCCGTCACCGGCCTCGCCCACGACGCTGTAGCCCTCCTCCTCCAGCATCTCTTTGAGGTCGAGGCGGATCAGGGCCTCGTCCTCGGCGATGACGACACGGGTCGTCAGCGGAGGCACGTGCGACTTGTCGTCGTCGGGCGCGTCTACGGGCTGGGGCGACTCGGGGGCGGTCACGGGGGCTCCTTGTTCAGGGCAGGGGCACTGCTGACAAGAGCCTACCTAGCTGCGGTAAGGTAGTGACACAGCGGGTGACCGCTGACCTTCGTTTCGAAGGGGCCCCGGTAGCCCAGCGGTAGAGGCCATGGATTCAAAACCCATACAGCGTCGGTTCGAATCCGACTCGGGGCACTTTTCCTTGGTTCCCAAGGTCACGAAAGAAAAGCGGATGTTCCCGTTCTCGTGAACATCCGCTTTTTTGCTGCGTGTCGTCGCGCCCTCCCGCTCAAAGGGGCGGCGTGGAACAGCACAGCCTGATCGCCGCGGTAGCCCTGATCGACACCCACGTGGGCCCCACGTACTGGCAGTCCCCTACTTCGGGCTGTCGTCCTCTCCGACGTGGTGGACGCGGACCAGGTTGGTCGAGCCCGAGACGCCGGTGAGCGAACCCGCCGTGATGACCACCACGTCACCCTTCTGACAGCGCCCGTACCTCAGCAGCAGCTCGTCCACCTGGTCGACCATCGCGTCCGTGGAGTCCGCGTGGGGGCCGAGGAACGTCTCGACGCCCCAGGTCAGGTTCAGCTGGGAGCGGGTCGCCGGTTCCGGGGTGAAGGCGAGGAGCGGGATCGGGGAGCGGTAGCGGGAGAGGCGGCGGACGGTGTCGCCGCTCTGGGTGAAGGCGACGAGGAACTTGGCGTCGAGGAAGTCGCCGATCTCGGCGGCGGCCCGGGCGACGGCGCCGCCCTGGGTGCGCGGCTTGTTCGAGGCGGTGAGCGGCGGGAGGCCCTTGGCGAGGATGTCCTCCTCGGCGGCCTCGACGATCTTCGCCATGGTGCGGACGGTCTGGACGGCGTAGTTGCCGACGCTGGTCTCGCCGGAGAGCATCACCGCGTCGGTGCCGTCGATGACCGCGTTGGCGACGTCGGAGGCTTCGGCGCGGGTGGGGCGGGAGTTCTCGATCATGGAGTCGAGCATCTGGGTGGCGACGATGACGGGCTTGGCGTTGCGCTTCGCCAGCTTGATCGCTCGCTTCTGGACGATCGGGACCTGCTCCAGCGGCATTTCGACGCCGAGGTCGCCGCGGGCGACCATGATGCCGTCGAAGGCGGCGACGATGTCGTCGATGTTCTCGACGGCCTGGGGCTTCTCGACCTTGGCGATGACGGGGAGGCGGCGGCCTTCGTCGTCCATGATGCGGTGGACGTCGACGATGTCGCGCCCGCTGCGGACGAAGGAGAGGGCGACGACGTCGAAGCCGGTGCGGAGGGCCCAGCGGAGGTCGTCCTCGTCCTTCTTGGAGAGGGCGGGGACGGAGACGGCGACACCGGGGAGGTTGAGGCCCTTGTGGTCGGAGATCACGCCGCCTTCGACGACGCGGGTGCGGACGCGTGGTCCGTCGACGTCGGTGACCTCCAGGCAGACCTTGCCGTCGTCGACGAGGATGCGTTCGCCGGGGGTGACGTCGTCGGCGAGGCCGGCGTAGGTCGTGCCGCACCTGTGGCGGTCGCCTTCCGCGCCTTCTTCCACGGTGATGGTGAAGGTGTCCCCGCGTTCAAGGAGTACGGGGCCTTCGGCGAACGCGCCGAGGCGGATCTTCGGTCCTTGAAGGTCGGCGAGGAGGCCGACGCTGCGGCCGGTCTCGTCGGAGGCCTTGCGGACGCGCCGGTAGCGCTCCTCGTGCTCGGCGTGGCCGCCGTGGCTGAGGTTGAAGCGGGCTACGTCCATTCCGGCATCGACCAGGGCTTTGATCTGGTCGTATGTGTCGGTGGCGGGTCCCAGGGTGCAGACGATTTTCGCTCGGCGCATGTTTCGAGCTTATGTCTTACCGATGGGTAGGGAATTGGGAGCGGGTGGCGGCTCAACAACCTTTGGGTGAAGGGTTGTTGCCAACCAATAAATTGTGCGGGCTGCCGCTCCGATGAGCGCTGTTCCGTTTTCGGGTTTCCGGAGTGGCCTCGGATCGTTCGGCTTCCCCGAATGGGTGAATTCACAGGCGCGGTGGATTCATCGTGAACTGTGCGCCGACCTCGGCGCGGATCCGGATGCGCGGCGGTTCGAGGTCGAGGGGGTCGGGTGCGGTGGCTTCCGCGTCGGGTGCGGCCATGGAGAAGCGGACGGCGCGGCGGTCGAAGGCGGCGCGGGGGTGGCCGCCGGTGGTGCCGATGTCGGTGAGTTCCAGGAGGGCGGCCAGGGTCGTGCCGAGTGCTTCGGCGTACTCCTCGGCGCGTTGCAGGGCTTCGCGTACGGCGTGCCGGCGGGCTTGCCGGTGGACGGGTGAGGTGGGGCGGAGTGCCCAGGTGGGGCCGTCGATGGTGGTGAGGTCGAGGTCGGCGAGGCGGGTGGTGAGTTCGCCGAGGGCGGTGAAGTCGGCGAGTTCGGCGGTCAGGTGGACGGCGCCGTGGTAGGTCCGGACACGTTCGCCTCGTCCGCGCTGGGTGAGTTCGGGGGTGATGGAGACGGTGCCGGTGGCGAGGTTCTCGACCTCGTCGCCGTAGGACTTGAGGAGGTCGAGGACGGTGGTGTTGCGGCGGGTGAGGTCGTCGAGGGTGGTGCGGCGGTCGCGGCCGCGGGCGGTGACGGTGATGCCGATGCGGGCGATCTCGGGGTCGACCTCGAGTTCGGCCTCGCCGCGGACCGTGAGGAGGGGGGCTTCGGGTGTGCCGTACGGGGGATTCTGCGGGGAGGTCATACGTCCTACCTTGTCATGGCTTTCCCTGGTCACTGGCCGGAGTTGACCGTTCTGGTCATCAGATCGAAACCTCCTGGACCTGTTGCCGCCGGTCATGCCCGGGTCAGAATCTACGCGCGTCGTCCACCATCCCCGAGGAGCATGAGACATGCCGTTGAACCGCCGGAAGTTCCTGAAGAAGTCCGCCGTGACCGGGGCGGGGGTGGCGATCGCGGCTACTGCCGCGGCTCCGGCGCAGGCCGCCGAGACGAAGAAGCCGGGGAAGCCGGTCAAGCAGCCGAAGCGGTACGCGCTGACCGTGCTGGGGACGACCGACCTGCACGGTCACGTGTTCAACTGGGACTACTTCAAGGACGCGGAGTACAAGGACACGGCCGGCAACGCGCAGGGGCTGGCGCGCATCTCGACGCTGGTGAACCAGATCCGTGCGGAGAAGGGGCGCGAGAACACGCTGCTGCTGGACGCGGGTGACACGATCCAGGGCACGCCACTGACGTACTACTACGCGAAGGTGGACCCGATCACCGCCAAGGGTGGCCCGGTGCACCCGATGGCGCAGGCGATGAACGCGATCGGGTACGACGCGGCGGCGCTGGGCAATCACGAGTTCAACTACGGCATCGAGACGCTGCGGAAGTTCGAGTCGCAGTTGCGGTTCCCGCTGCTCGGGGCGAACGCGGTGGACGCGAAGACGCTGAAGCCGGCCTTCCCGCCTTACGTGATCAAGACGTTCTGCGTGAAGGGCGCGCCGCCGGTGAAGGTGGCCGTGCTGGGGCTGACGAACCCGGGTATCGCGATCTGGGACAAGGCGTACGTGCAGGGCAAGCTGGCGTTCCCGGGGCTCGAGGAGCAGGCGGCGAAGTGGGTGCCGAAGCTGAAGTCGCTGGGTGCGGACGTGGTGATCGTGTCGGCGCACTCGGGTTCGTCGGGCACGTCGTCGTACGGCGACCAGTTGCCGTACGTGGAGAACTCGGCGGCGTTGGTGGCGCAGCAGGTGCCGGACATCGACGCGATTCTGGTGGGCCACGCGCATGTGGAGATTCCGGAGCTGAAGGTCGTCAACGCGAAGACCGGGAAGACGGTGGTGCTGTCGGAGCCGCTGGCGTACGCGGAGCGGCTGTCGGTGTTCGATGTCGAGCTGGTGTTCGAGAAGGGGCGGTGGACGGTCGAGTCCGTCGCCTCGAAGGTGCTGAACTCCAACACGGTCGCGGACGACCCGAAGATCACGAAGCTGCTGGGTGACGAGCACGCGAAGGTCGTGGCGTACGTCAACCAGGTGGTCGGGACGGCGACGGAGACGCTGACGACGGTCGAGGCGCGGTACAAGGACGCTCCGATCATCGACCTGATCACGAAGGTGCAGGAGGACGTCGTCAAGGCGGCGCTGGCGGGTACGTCGTACGCGTCGCTGCCGGTGATCGCGCAGGCGTCGCCGTTCTCGCGCACGTCGGAGATCCCGGCCGGCGAGGTGACGATCCGGGATCTGTCGAGCCTATACGTCTACGACAACACGCTGGTGGCGAAGTTGCTGACGGGTGCGCAGGTGCGGGCGTACCTGGAGTACTCGGCGCAGTACTTCGTGCAGACGGCGGCGGGCACGGTCGTCGACACGGAGAAGCTGACGAACGCGGCGGGGCGTCCGGACTACAACTACGACTACGTGTCGGGTCTGGCGTACGAGATCGACATCGCGCAGCCGGCGGGTTCGCGGATCAAGAACCTGACGTTCGGCGGGGCGGCGTTGGACGACGCGCAGCAGTTCGTGCTGGCGGTGAACAACTACCGGGCCAATGGTGGTGGCGCGTTCCCGCATGTGGCGTCGGCGCAGGAGCTGTGGTCGGAGTCGACGGAGATCCGTACCCGGATCTCGGAGTGGGTGACGGCGAAGGGTGTGCTGGACCCGAAGGACTTCGCGTCGGTGGACTGGAAGCTGACGCGTGACGGGACGCCCGTCTTCTAGGCGTTCCGTAAGTTCCAGGGGGCCCAGGGGGCTCAGGGGGGTCAGGGGGGTCAGGGGCTCAGGAAGCGAAGGGGCCCCGGGGTTCCTGAGTTCTTGCCCTCGCCGGTTCTCCGGCGCCCTGACTGCGCGGGGCGGTGTTTCGTGCGGTGGCCGGTCGGCCGCCGTGGGAGCACCGCCCTTTTCGCTGCCCGGGTGCTCAGCGTCGTTCGACGAGGGGGGTGAGGGCGGGGGCCTGCCGGGCCTGGGGGACTCGGGGTTGGGGCTGTTCGAGTCCGAAGGTGGTGAAGGCGGTGCGGGTGGGGAGGGAGTAGGTCTCCTTGCCGGTGAGGGTGTTGAGGATGGTGGCGGCGCGCCAGGCGGCGAGGCCGAGGTCGGGGGCGCCTACGCCGTGGGTGTGGCGTTCGGCGTTCTGGAGGTAGATGTTGCATCCGGTGGCGGTGACGGAGGGGTCGAGGACGAGGCGGAAGTGTTCGTCGACGCGGGGCCGTTCGCTGTTGTCGCGGCGGATGTAGGGGTCGAGGCCGGCGAGGACGCGGTCGAGGGAGCGTTCGCGGTGACCGGTGGCGAGGACGACGGCGTCGGTGGTGAGACGGGTGCGGGTGTTCTGCTGGAGGTGTTCGAGGTGGAGTTCGATCTTGGTGGTGGCGATGCGTCCTGCGGTGCGGACGCGGACGCCGGGGGTGAGGACGGTGTCGGGCCAGCCGCCGCCGAGGGTGCGCTGGTAGAGCTCGTCGTGGATGGCGGCGAGGGTGGTGGCGTCGACGCCCTTGTGGAGTTGCCACTGGGCGGCGGTGAGGCGGTCGCGGGTGCTTTCGGGGAGGGCGTGGAAGTACCGGGTGTAGTCGGGGGTGAAGTGTTCGAGGCCGAGTTTGGAGTACTCCATGGGGGCGAAGGCGTCGGTGCGGCCGATCCAGTGGAGTTGTTCGCGGCCGGGCGGGCGGTGGCGGAGGAGGTCGAGGAAGACCTCGGCGCCCGACTGTCCTGATCCGACGACGGTGATGTGGCCCGCGGCGAGGAGGGTGTCGCGGTGGGTGAGGTAGTCGGCGGCGTGGACGACGGGTACGCCGGGGGCGTCGACGAGGGGGCGCAGGGCGTCGGGGACGTAGGGCTCGGTGCCGACGCCGAGGACGACGTTGCGGGTGTGGGTGCGGCCGAGGGCCTCGGCTTCGCCGTCGGCGTCGAGTTGGGCGTGGTCGACCTCGAAGACGTCGCGTTCGGGGTTCCAGCGGACGGCGTCGACCTGGTGGCGGAAGCGGAGTCCGGGGAGTTGGTCGGCGACCCAGCGGCAGTAGGTGTCGTATTCGGCGCGCTGCGTGTGGAAGCGCTCCGCGAAGTAGAAGGGATAGAGGCGCTGGTGGGTCTTGAGGTAGTTGAGGAAGGTCCAGGGGCTGGTGGGGTCGGCGAGGGTGACGAGGTCGGCGAGGAAGGGGACCTGGACGCGGGCGCCGTCGATGAGGAGGCCGGGGTGCCAGTCGAAGCGGGGGCGTTGTTCGTAGAAGACGGCGTCGAGTTCGGCGAGGGGGTGGGCGAGGGCGGCCAGGGAGAGGTTGCAGGGGCCGATGCCGATGCCGACGAGGTCACGGGGGGTGTCGGTGGCGGGGAGGGGGGGTGTGCTCATCGGGGGGTGTTTCCTTCCACCAGGTCGAGGAGGGCGGCCAGGTCGTGGGGGCGGGTGTGGGGGTTGAGGAGGGTGGCCTTGAGCCAGAGCCTGCCGTCGAGGCGGGCCCGGCCGAGGACGGCGCGGCCGTGGGTGAGGAGGCGGCGGCGTATCTCGGCCACGGCCTGGTCGGTGGCGCCTGCCGGGCGGAAGAGGACGGTGCTGATGGTGGGCGGGGCGTGGAGTTCGAGGCCGGGGCGTGCGGTGATCAGCTCGGCGAACTCCAGGGCGTGCGCGCAGACTTGGTCGACGAGGGCGCCGAGACCGGTGCGGCCGAGGGTCTTGAGGGTGACGGCGATCTTGAGGGCGTCGGGGCGGCGGGTGGTGCGCAGGGAGCGGCCGAGGAGGTCGGGCAGGCCGGCGTCGGTGTCGTCGTCGGCGTTGAGGTAGTCGGCGTGGTGGTGGAGGACGGTGAGGTCGTGCGCGTCGCGGGCGGCGAGGAGTCCGGCGGCGACGGGCTGCCAGCCGAGTTTGTGCAGGTCGAGGGTGAGGGTGTGGGCGGTGTCGAGGCCGGCGAGGAGGTGGCGGTGGCGGTCGCTGAAGAGGAGGCCGCCTCCGTAGGCGGCGTCGATGTGGAAGCGGGCGCCGTGGGTGGTGGCGAGGGCGGCGATGGCCGGGAGGGGGTCGATGAGTCCGGCGTCGGTGGTGCCGGCGGTGGCGGCGACGACGAGAGGGCCGGACAGGGTGGTGAGGGTGTGGGTGAGGGCGGCCGGGTCCAGGGTGCCGGTGGGGGTGGGGACGACGACGGGCTCGGGGAGGCCGAGGAGCCAGGCGGCGCGGGGCAGGGAGTGGTGGGCGTTGGCGCCGCAGACGAGCGTGAGGCCGGGGCCGTGGGTCTCGCGGGCGAGGAGGAGGGCGAGCTGGTTGGCCTCGGTGCCGCCGGTGGTGACGAGTGCGTCGGCCATGCCGGCCCGCGCGGCGAGGGTGCGGGTGAGGAGCGCCTCCAGTTCGGAGGCGGCCGGTGCCTGGTCCCAGGAGTCGAGGGAGGGGTTGAGGGCGCAGACGGCGAGGTCGGCGGCGGTGGCGACGGCGAGGGGCGGGCAGTGCAGGTGGGCGGCGCAGAGGGGGTGGGCGGGGTCGGCGGCGCCTTCGGCGAGGGCGTGGACGAGGGTGGCGAGGGCGTGGGGGTCGCCGTGTTCGGGGAGCAGGTCCCCCACGGCGTGCCGTACCCGGTCGGCGACCGCTCCGGGTCCGCCGGCGGGCAGTGGTCCGCCGCGGGCCCGGGCGCCGGTGGCGAGGGCGTCGAGAACGGTCGCGAGCAACGGCCGCAGGGCGTCGGGGCCTTCGGGTCCTGAGGCGAGGGGCGGCATGCTCACGGGGGCACCTCCGGGGCGCGGGGGCGGATGCCCGCAGCGGGGAGTGCCAGCTTGTCGGGGATCGCGCGGTCGCGCCCGGAAGATCCGGTGAGCGGAACCCTAAAGGGGGACGCGTTCCCGCCGGAGACGGCGCGGGACACGGCGACGGCACGGGCGGGGGCCTCGGCGCGTGGGCCTCGGCGCGGGCGCCGGACGCGGAGTCGGAGCCGGGGGCCCGGGGGGTCCGCCCTCGCCGCCGGGACGAGCCCCGCGGTCGTCACCGGACGAGGCACGTCCCCGGCGTGGGGCGAGGCACGTCCCCGGCGTAAGGCGAGGACGTGCCGCCGGCGCCGGACGAGGCCCGTTCCCGTCGCCGGACAGCCCGCCCCCCGGTCATCGCCGGACGAGCCCCGCCGCCGGCATCGGACGAGGCACGTCCCCGGCGTGGGGCGAGGCCCGTCGTCGGCGCTGGTGCTAGGCCTTCCGTACTCGCAAGGCGCGGGCCAGGTCGTCGAGTTGGTCGGTGAGTTTGCGGCGCAGGGCGGGGATGGGGTCGGCGTCGGCGAGGCAGGCTTCGCCGAGGCGCAGGGATTCGGGGTCGACGGCGTGGGCCGGGAAGGCCCAGCGGCCGGCGGCTTCGGCGATGGCGGGGCCGCGGCGGGCCGCGACGGCGACGGCGTCCTGGTAGAAGCGCGGGACGTAGTCGGCGACGAGGTCGCTCTGTTCGGGCTGCCAGAAGCCCTGGGCGGTGGCGGTGAAGAGGTAGTTGGAGAGGGTGTCGTCCTCGAACATGGCGGCCCAGGCGGCGCGTTTGGCGTCCGCGTCGGGGAGGGCGGCGCGGCAGCGGGCGGCGCCTTCCCGGCCGGTGGCGGAGGGGTCGCGGTCGAGTTCGGCGGCGATGGCGCGCTCGTCGGTGGCGCCGAGGACGGCGAGCCGGGCGAGGACGCGCCAGCGCAGGTCGGGGTCGAGTTCGGGGCCGCCGGGGACGGTGCCGTCGGCGAGCCAGGCGGCGATGGTGTCGGGGTGGGCGGCGACGTCGATGAAGTGGCGTACGGCGATGAGGCGCAGGCCGGGGTGGTCGCCGTCCTCGGTGCGGCGGATGAGGTCGCGGCAGAGGGCGGAGAGGGTGGCGACGGCGGCGGGGCGCTGCTCGGGGGTGACGTAGCGGTCGGCGACCTGCCCGGAGGCGTAGGCGAGGACGCCCTGGACGAGGGCGAGGTCGGTCTCCCTCGGGAGGTGGGCGCGGGCCGCGTCGAGGTAGGCGGCGGGGGCGAGGTCTCCGTCGCGGACGGCGTCGCGCAGGGCGTTCCAGACGACGGCGCGGGTGAGCGGGTCGGGCAGGCCGGACAGGCTGGTGCGGACGGTTTCGAAGGAGGCCGGGTCGAAGCGGACCTTGGCGTAGGTGAGGTCGCCGTCGTTGAGGAGCACCAGGGCGGGGCGCTTGCCGATGGGCTGGGGCGCGCTCTGCGGCACGTCGACCTCGAGGCGTCCGCGCAGGGTCAGGCCGCCCGCGTCGGTGAGGTCGAGGTCGTAGAGGCCGGCGGCGACGCGGTGCGGGCGGCTGCCGTGGCGGGCGACGGTGAGGGTGTGGTCGCCGTTGCTGCCGTCGATGGTGGGGACGAGGGTGTCGACGCCGGTGGTGCGCAGCCAGGCGTCGGCCCAGGCGTGGACGTCGCGTTCGGTGTGGGCGGCGAGGGAGTCGATGAAGTCGGCGAGGGTGGCGTTGGCGAAGCGGTGGCGGGCGAAGTGGGTGTTGATGCCCGCGAGGAAGTCCTTCTCACCGAGCCAGGTGACGAGTTGCCGCAGTGCGGAGGCGCCCTTGGCGTAGGAGATGCCGTCGAAGTTGAGGAGGGCGGAGGCGGTGTCGTCGACGTTCTCGGGGGCGACGGGGTGGGTGGAGGGCCGCTGGTCGGCGTCGTAGCCCCAGGGCTTGCGGACGACGCCGAAGTCGGTCCAGGTGTCGGTGAAGCGGGTGGCTTCGGTGAGGGTCTGGTAGCCCATGTACTCGGCGAAGGACTCGTTGAGCCAGATGTCGTCCCACCACTGCAGGGTGACGAGGTCGCCGAACCACATGTGGGCCATCTCGTGGGCGATGACCATGGCGCGGGTCTGGCGTTCGGTGTCGGTGACGGCGGAGCGGTAGACGAACTCGTCGCGGAAGGTGACGAGGCCGGGGTTCTCCATGGCGCCGGCGTTGAACTCGGGGACGAACGCCTGGTCGTAGGAGTCGAAGGGGTAGGGCTCCTCGAATTTCTCGTGGTAGCGGTCGTAGCACTGCCGGGTGATGTCGAGGAGTTCGTCGGCGTCGGCGTCGAGGTGGGGGGCGAGGGAGCGGCGGCAGTGGAGGCCGAAGGGGAGCCCGCGGTGCTCGGTGCGCACGGAGTGCCAGGGGCCGGCGGCGACGGCGACGAGATAGGTGGAGATGAGGGGGGTGGGGGCGGCCTGCCAGCGGCCTTCGCCGAGGTGTTCGGTGACGCTGTTGGCGAGGACGGTCCAGGCTTCGGGGGCCTTGACGGACAGCTCGAAGACGGCTTTGAGGTCGGGCTGGTCGAAGGCGGCGAAGACGCGCTGGACGTCGTCCATGAAGAGCTGGGTGTAGAGGTAGGTCTCGCCGTCGGTGGGGTCGGTGAAGCGGTGCATGCCTTCGCCGGTGCGGGAGTAGCTCATGGTCGCCCGGACGCGCAGTTCGTGGTCGCCGGCGGTGAGGTTGCCGAGGGGGAGCCGGTTGCCGTCGAGGGCGGCGGGGTCGAGGGGCTCTCCGTCGAGGGTGACGGAGTGCAGTGCCGCGGGCCTGACCTCGACGAAGGTGTCCCCGTTGGCGCGCGCGGCGAACCTGATGACGGTGCTGGACTCGAAGGTCTCGTCGCCGGTCGTCAGGTCGAGCTCGATGGTGTAGCGGTGGACGTCTAGGAGCTTGGCACGGCTCTGCGCTTCGTCGCGCGTCAGTACGGACATGCACGACATGCTGCCTGATACCGCTGGCCGGGCACAGGGGCGGATCGGTACGTGCCCTATGTCCCTTCTCGCGCCGGAGCGCTGTTCCGGGGGTGTGGTCCGCGGGCGCGGCGGGCGGTGCTGACGTGGTGCGTCCGACCGGTCACCGGTGGTGACGGCCGCTCGCGGGTCAGTCCGCCGTGGGGGCGGCGCCGTTGCCGGTGTCCTCGGCGATGCGCTCGTGGTGGCGGATCACCTCGGCGATGATGAAGTTGAGGAACTTCTCGGCGAACGCGGGGTCGAGTTTGGCGTTCTCGGCGAGGGAGCGCAGCCGGGCGATCTGGCGGGCCTCGCGGGCCTGGTCGGCGGGCGGCAGCTGGTGGCGGGCCTTGAGGTGGCCGACCTGCTGGGTGGCCTTGAAGCGCTCGGCGAGCATGTGGACCACGGCCGCGTCGATGTTGTCGATGCTGTCGCGCAGCCGGGCGAGCTCCTCGCGGACGGCGGGGTCGACGTCTCCGGTCCCGGGGGTGTTGCTGGTGGTCATGGGCGTTCACCCTAGTGCGTCCGCCGGACCCGCTCGGGGGGTGGCCTGCCCTTACAGTGGAACGGGGCTCTCGGCGTCTTGGGGGTGCGGGCGTGGCGAACGGCGGGCCGGTGGAGCACGGGTACCCGCACCTGGACACGGTGCGGGCGGCCGTGACGGCGTTGTACCGACGGTTGTCGTACGACACCATCCGTCAGTTCACGTCGAGTGTGGTCCCGGCGGACGTGGCGTTCTGCGACACCGACGATCTGCATCTGGGGGTGCAGCGGGTGGCGCGTGAGCTGGTGCGGCACTTCCGGTTGCCGGAGGCGCGGATGATCGTCGCGTTCCGTCGGATGGAGCATGCGGCGAACGTGGAACTGACGGCGGGTCCGGAGTACTTCGTCGAGCTGAACGACCGGTTCCGCACGCATCGGCGGGACATCGGGGCAGCGCTGGCGCACGAGGTCATGCACGTCTATCTGCACCGGGTGGGGCTGTCGTTCCCGGGCACGCGGGACAACGAGATCCTGACGGACACGGCGACGACGTATCTGGGGGCCGGCTGGCTGCTGCTGGACGCGTACCGGGAGGACGCGGCGTCCTCGCAGAAGCTGGGGTACCTGACCCCGGAGGAGTTCGGGTACGTGCTGGCGAAGCGGTCGCTGGTGTTCGATGAGGATCCGTCGGTGTGGTTCACGAGTGCGCAGGCGTACACGGCGTACGGGCGGGGTCTGGAGCGGGCCCGGCACGACGGGCGGCAGCCTCCGCTGACGGCGGCGGGCTGGGCGGGGCGGCGGCGTTACGCGCGGGATCGTCGGCAGGCCCGGGACCGTCCGTCGGCGACGGCCCCGGACAGTCCGTACAGTTTCGCTCCGGACGCGCCGGGGGCGTTGCGGGTGACGTTCCCCTGTCCCACCTGTCACCAGCGGATCAGGGTGCCGGTGCGGGGCCGGGTCAGGGCGCGGTGCGCGTTGTGCCGGACGGTGCTGGAGTGCGACACGTAGGACGGTCTCGGCGAGCTCCGAGGGGACCTCTCTCGGGGATCTCTGGGGAGCTCTGGGGAGCTCTGGGGGCGCCCGCGTCCTGCGATTCGGGGGGCGCGGGGGCTCGGGGCCGCCGGGAGGGGTCAGGCGCCGTGGACGGGGCCCGGCGGGGTCGCGTGCGTGAGGAGTTCCCGTACGGCCTCCCCCGCCTCCGCCGGGGTCCACCGTGCGCCTTTGTCCGTGGTGGGGCCCGGCCGCCAGCCCTCCATGACGGTGATCCGTCCGCCGTCCGTCTCGAAGACGCGTCCGGTGACGCCCTCGCTCGCGGCGGAGCCGAGCCAGACGACCAGCGGGGAGACGTTCTCGGGGGCCATGGCGTCGAAGCCGTCGTCGGGGGCGGCCATGGCCGCGGCGAAGGTGCGCTCGGTCATGCGGGTGCGGGCGGCGGGCGCGATGGCGTTGACCTGGACGCCGTAGCGGGCGAGTTCGGCGGCGGCGACGAGGGTCAGGGCGACGATCCCGGCTTTCGCGGCGCTGTAGTTGCCCTGCCCGACGGAGCCGAGCAGTCCGGCGCCGCTGCTGGTGTTGATGACGCGGGCGGCGGGCGGGCGGCCCGCCTTGGTCTCGGCGCGCCAGTGCGCGGCGGCGTGCTTCAGGGTGAGGAAGTGGCCTTTGAGGTGGACGCGCAGGACGGCGTCCCAGTCGTCGTCGGCCAGGTTGACGAGCACCCGGTCGCGCAGGAAGCCGGCGTTGTTGACGAGGGTGTCGAGACGGCCGTACGTGTCCAGGGCGGTGTCGACGAGGGCTGCCGCGCCCTCGGGGGTCGCGATGTCCGCGCCGTGCGCGACCGCCTCTCCCCCGGCCGCGCGGATCTCGTCCACGACCTGTCCGGCGGGGCTGTGGGGGGCGGGTGTGCCGTCGAGGCCGACGCCGAGGTCGTTGACGACGACCCGGGCGCCCTCGGCGGCGAACGCGAGCGCGTGGGCGCGTCCGAGGCCGCGTCCCGCGCCGGTGACGACGACGACGCGCCGCTGGCAGATTCCGCTCATCTCACGTCTCCTTGTTGGCGGTTGCGGCGTCGAGGAAGGCGGGCCGTTCGCCGCCTCCGTGCAGGAGCAGGCTCGCCCCGCTGATGTAGCGGGCGGCGTCGGAGGCGAGGAAGACGGCCGCCGCGCCCACGTCGGCGGGGAGGGCGAGGCGGCCGAGCGGCACCGTGCGGGCGACGGCTTCGACGCCGTCCTCGCCGCCGTAGTGGAGGTGGGTCAGTTCGGTGCGGACCATGCCGACGACGAGGGTGTTCACGCGTACCTCCGGCGCCCATTCGACGGCCATGGAGCGGGCGAGGTTCTCCAGGCCCGCCTTGGCCGCGCCGTAGGCGGCCGTGCCGGGCGAGGGGCGGCTGCCGCTGACGCTGCCGATCATCACGACCGAGCCTCCGGCGCGCTTGAGGTGGTCGTACGCGGCGAGGGAGACGGTCAGCGGTGCGAGGAGGTTGAGTTCGATCACGCGCGCGTGCCGTGCGGCGTCGGCGTGCGCGAGCGGGCGGTAGGGGGCGCCGCCCGCGTTGTTGACGAGGACGTCGAGCCGGGCCAGGTCGGTGAAGAAGTGCCGTACGGCGTCGGCGTCCCGTACGTCGAGCGGTCTGAACTCGGCCTCCTCCAGGGGGTGTTCCGGTGGCCGTCGGGCGCAGACCACGACCTGGGCGCCGGCGCGCGCGAGGGAGCGTGCGATGCCGGCGCCCACTCCGCGGGTGCCGCCCGTGACGACGGCGACCTTCCCGTCCAGCTCCATTCGCTGCTACCTTCCACCTAACAAACGTTTGGTGGAAAGGTAGCTGATGCTTCCATGGGTGTCTCCACCTCGTCCCCGGAAAAGGGGATCGCGCTCGTCACGGTCGACTTCCCGCCGGTGAACGCGCTGCCGGTCGGCGGCTGGTCCGCCCTGGCCGACGCCCTGCGCGCGGCCGGCCGCGATCCCGGCACCCGGTGCGTGGTGCTGGCCGCCGAGGGGCGCGGGTTCAACGCGGGCGTGGACATCAAGGAGATCCAGGCGCGGGGGCCGGGCGCGCTCGTCGGCGCCAACCGCGGCTGCTTCGAGGCCTTCGCGGCGGTGTACGAGTGCGAGGTCCCGGTGGTGGCGGCGGTGCAGGGCTTCTGTCTGGGCGGCGGCGTCGGCCTGGTGGGGAACGCGGACGTGATCGTGGCGAGCGAGGACGCCGTGTTCGGGCTGCCCGAACTGGACCGGGGCGCGCTGGGCGCGGCCACGCATCTGGCCCGGCTGGTCCCCCAGCACCTGCTGCGCGCCCTCTACTACACCTCGCGCACGGTCACGGCGGCCGAACTGCACGGGCACGGCTCGGTGTGGCGGGTGGTGCCGCGGGACGGGCTGCGCGCGGCGGCCCTGGAGCTGGCCGGCGAGATCGCCGCGAAGGACGGCGAGCTGCTGCGCCTGGCCAAGGCGGCCATCAACGGCATCGACCCGGTCGACGTGCGCCGCAGCTACCGCTTCGAGCAGGGCTTCACCTACGAGGCGAGCGTCGGCGGGGTGGCCGACCGGGTCCGTGACACCTTCGGAAGGGACGGTGACTGAGTGAGCGCCGACGCCGACAGGCCCGCCGCCGCGAGCGGGACCGACGGGACCGGCACCTCCGACGGGACCGGCACGGCCGACAGGGCCGACAGGGCCGACAGGGCCGACAAGGTGCTGTCCGCGGACGAGGCGGTGTCCCGGCTGCGCAGCGGCATGACCCTCGGGATCGGCGGCTGGGGCTCCCGCCGTAAGCCGATGGCGCTGGTCAGGGCGCTGCTCCGGTCGGAGGTCACCGGCCTCACGGTCGTGTCGTACGGCGGCCCGGACGTCGGGATGCTCGCCGCGGCCGGCCGGATCCGGAAGCTGGTCACCGCGTTCGTCACCCTCGATTCGATCCCGCTGGAGCCGCACTACCGCGCGGCCCGCGAGCGCGGTGCCTTCGAACTGGCGGAGGTCGACGAGGCGATGTTCATGTGGGGGCTGCACGCGGCCGCGAACCGGCTGCCCTTCCTGCCCGTGCGGGCGGGCCTCGGCTCGGACGTGATGCGGGTCAACCCGGCTCTGCGGACGGTGACTTCGCCGTACGAGGACCAGGAGACGTTCGTGGCCATGCCGGCCCTGCGGCTGGACGCGGCCCTGGTGCACGTCAACCGGGCCGACCGGCTGGGCAACGGGCAGTACCTGGGCCCGGATCCGTACTTCGACGACCTGTTCTGCGAGGCGGCGGACGCGGCCTACGTCAGCTGCGAACGAGTCGTCGACACGGCCGAGTTGACGAAGGCGGCGGCACCGCAGTCGCTGCTGCTCAAGCGGCACACGGTGACCGGTGTGATCGAGGCTCCGAGCGGGGCGCACTTCACGTCCTGCGCCCCCGACTACGGGCGGGACGAGGCCTTCCAGAAGCGGTACGCGACGACGCCCTGGCCGGAGTTCGCGGCACGGTTCCTCGCCGGGGACGAGCAGGCGTACCGGTCGGCCGTCGAGGAGGAGTCATGAGCGGGGCTGCGAGCGGAGGCGCGAGCGGGGTGACGCGCGCCGAGTACTGCGTGATCGCCTGCGCGGAGGCGTGGCGCGGCGCGGGCGAGATCCTGGCGAGCCCCATGGGCGTGATCCCCTCCGTCGGCGCCCGCCTCGCCCGGCACACCTTCGCGCCGGACCTGCTGCTGACCGACGGGGAGGCGCTGCTCGTCGGGCCCGACGGCACCGTCGAGGGCTGGCTGCCGTACCGGCAGCACCTGGCGCTGGTCACCGGGGGCAGGCGGCACGTGATGATGGGCGCGAGCCAGATCGACCGCTACGGCAACCAGAACATCGCGTGCATCGGCGACTGGGCGAAACCCGCCCGGCAGCTGCTGGGGGTGCGCGGCGCGCCGGTCAACACGCTGAACAACCCGACGAGTTACTGGGTGCCGCGGCACTCCCGGCGGGTCTTCGTCGAGCGGGTCGACATGGTGTGCGGGGTCGGGTACGACCGTGCGGCCGGCGCGCGCCACCACCGCATCCCGCGGGTCGTCTCCGACCTCGGCGTGTTCGACTTCGCCACTCCCGACCGGTCGATGCGGCTGGCCTCGCTGCATCCCGGGGTCGGTGTCGAGCAGGTGCGGGAGTCGACGGGGTTCGACCTCGTGGTGCCCGACGAGGTGCCGCGCACCCGTGAGCCGGCGGCGGACGAGCTGCGGCTGATCCGCGAGGTGATCGACCCGGGGAACACCCGGGCCCGGGAGGTCGCCGTCTGATGGAAACGGCGCTGACCCGGCTGGTCGGGGTGCGTCACCCGATCGTGCAGACCGGGATGGGATGGGTGGCGGGCCCGCGCCTGGTGTCGGCGGCGGCGGAGGCGGGGGCGCTGGGCGTCCTGGCGTCCGCGACGATGACCGTCGACCGGTTGCGGGAGGCGGTGCGTGAGGTGCGGTCGCGGACATCGGCGCCGTTCGGCGTCAATCTGCGGGCCGACGCGGCGGACGCGGGCGACCGGGTGCGGGTCGTCCTCGACGAGGGCGTGCGGGTCGCGTCCTTCGCGCTCGCGCCGTCCCCGGAGCTGATCGCCGAGCTGAAGGAGGGGGGTGTCGTCGTCATCCCGTCCGTCGGGGCCCGCCGGCACGCCGAGAAGGTCGCCG
Organism: Streptomyces sp. 3330; assembly: GCF_031456635.1. NCBI lineage: Bacteria > Bacillati > Actinomycetota > Actinomycetes > Kitasatosporales > Streptomycetaceae > Streptomyces > Streptomyces sp. 3330. Next base: position 97,210 of record NZ_JAVDVA010000015.1, on the reverse strand, counting down.
CGTGGGGCGCGGACGCGGTGATCGTGCAGGGCGGGGAGGGCGGCGGGCACACCGGGGAGGTGGCCACGACGGTCCTGCTGCCGCAGGTGGTGGACGCCGTGGACATCCCGGTCGTGGCGGCGGGCGGCTTCTTCGACGGGCGGGGGCTGGTGGCCGCGCTGGCGTACGGGGCGGCGGGGGTCGCGATGGGCACCCGGTTCCTGCTCACCTCGGACTCGCCGGTCCCGGAGGCGGTGAAGGCGCGGTACCTGGCGGCGACGGTCAGGGACGTCACCGTCACGCGGGCGGTGGACGGTCTCCCGCACCGCATGCTGCGCACCGCTCTGGTCGACGCCCTGGAGGACGCCGGGCGGGCCGGGGCCCTGGTGCGGGCGGTGCGGCACGCGGCCGGGTTCCGCAAGCTGTCCGGCCTCAGCTGGCGGGAGATGGTCCGCGACGGCCTGGCGATGCGCCACGGCAGGGATCTCGCCTGGAGCCAGGTACTGCTCGCCGCCAACACCCCGATGCTGCTCAGGTCCGCGATGGTGGAGGGGCGTACGGACGCGGGGGTGATGGCGGCCGGACAGGTCGCCGGGGTGATCGACGACCTGCCCTCGTGCGCGGAGCTGGTGGCACGGATCATGAGGGAGGCGGAGGAGACGCTCGCCTCCCTGGACCGGCTCGGACCCGCTCGGCGACCGCCGGCCGCGTGACCGTCACCACCGCCGGACGACCGCCGGCCCCGCCCGACGACCGGTCACCACCGACCGGTGACCGTCACAGCCGCCCGCTGACCGTCACCCGCGGGGGCGTCACAGCCGCTCGATGATCGTCACGTTGGCCTGGCCGCCGCCCTCGCACATGGTCTGCAGGCCGAACCGGCCGCCGGTGCGCTCCAGTTCGTGCAGGAGGGTGGTCATCAGCTTGGCGCCGGTCGCGCCGAGGGGGTGGCCGAGGGCGATCGCCCCGCCGTTGACGTTGACCCGTTCCGGGTCCGCGCCGGTCTCCTTGAGCCAGGCCAGGACGACGGGGGCGAACGCCTCGTTGATCTCGACGAGGTCGATGTCGTGGATCGACAGCCCGGTCTTCTTCAGGGCGTGCGCGGTGGCGGGGATCGGCGCCGTCAGCATGCGGATCGGGTCCTCGCCGCGGACGGAGAGATGGTGCACCCGCGCGCGTGGCGTCAGGCCGTGCTCGCGCACCGCCCGCTCCGAGGCCAGCAGCAGGGCCGCCGCGCCGTCGGAGACCTGCGAGGAGCAGGCCGCGGTGACGGTCCCGCCGTCGATGACGGGCTTCAGCGCGGCCATCTTCTCCAGGGAGGTGTCCCGGCGCGGCCCCTCGTCCGCGGTGACCTCCCCGTGGGCGACGGTCTCCCGAGCGAAGCGGCCCTCGTCGATCGCCCGCACCGCCCGGCCGTGCGAGCGCAGGGCGAACTCCTCCTGGTCCTGCCGGCTGATGCCCCACTTCGCGGCGATCGTCTCGGCGCCGGCGAACTGGTTCACCGGCCGGTCCCCGTACCGTGCCCGCCAGCCCTCGCTGCCCGCGAAGGGGCCCTCGGTGAAGCCGAGGGGTGCGGCGGCCTGCCGGGTGGCGTAGGCGATCGGGATCTGCGACATGTTCTGCACGCCGCCCGCGACCACCAGGTCCTGGGTGCCGGACAGCACGCCCTGCGCGGCGAAGTGCACGGCCTGCTGCGAGGAGCCGCACTGCCGGTCCACGGTCACGCCCGGCACCTCCTCGGGCAGCCCGGCGGCCAGCCAGCAGGTCCGGGCGATGTCCCCGGCCTGCGGCCCGACCGTGTCCAGGCAGCCGAAGACGACGTCCTCGACGGCGGCCGGGTCGATCCCGGCCCGCGCGACGAGTTCTTTGAGCACATGGGCGCCCAGGTCGGCCGGATGGACCTTGCTCAGTCCTCCTCCGCGCCGCCCGACGGGCGTGCGGACCGCTTCGACGATGTAGGCCTCGGCCATGGCAACTCCCTCACAGGAAAGGGCTATTCACGTACGGCGATCCCGTCCAGCACCATCGACAGGTACTGCCGGGCGATCTCCTCCGGGCTGTGCTGTCCGCCGGGCCGGTACCAGGACGCGGCGACCCACACGGTGTCGCGGACGAACCGGTAGGCGAGGCGGACGTCGAGGTCGGTGCGGAAGACGCGGTCCGTGACGCCGCGCTCCAGCGTGGACAGCCACGCCTTCTCGAACCGGCGCTGTGACTCGGCGAGGAACGCGAACCGTTCCTGCGCCACGAGCTGTTTGCTCTCCTTCTGGTAGATCGCGACGGCGGCGCGGTGCCGGTCGATCTCCCGGAAGGACTCGGTGACCAGGGCCGCGAGGGTCTCCCGGGGTCCGAGCCCGGCGCCCAGGACGGTGTCGTAGCCGTCCCAGAGCTCGTCGAGGAAGGTCCGCAGGATCTCCTCCAGCATCGATTCCTTGGAGTCGAAGTGGTAGTAGAGGCTGCCCGCGAGCATGCCCGCGTGGTCGGCGATCTTGCGGACGGTGGTGGCGTTGTAGCCCTGTTCGGCGAAGACCTCGGCGGCGGTGTCGAGGAGTTCACGGCGACGCGCGGGCGCGGCGGTCACCTGGGGCTTCTTCTTGGTCGGCACGGAGACATTGTGGTCTGCTCCGGCCGTCAGGCGTGCTGGCCGCTGACGGAGACGACCTCGCCCGTCATGTACGAGGAGTAGCCCGAGGCCAGGAAGACGATCACGTTGGCCACCTCCCAGGGTTCGGCGTACCGTCCGAAGGCCTCCCGGGCGGTGAGCTCCTCCAGCAGTTCGGCCGAGGTCACCTTCACCAGGTGCGGGTGCATGGCGAGGCTCGGCGAGACGGCGTTGACCCGTACGCCGTACCGGGCCGCCTCGATCGCCGCGCACCGGGTCAGGGCCATCACGCCCGCCTTGGCGGCGGCGTAGTGGGCCTGTCCGGCCTGGGCGCGCCAGCCGATGACGGAGGCGTTGTTGACGACGACTCCCCCGCCGGTCTCCCGCATCCGCCGCAGGGCGGCCCGGGTGCACCGGAAGGTTCCGTCGAGGGTGACGCCCAGGACGCGCGACCACTGCTCGTCGGTCATGTCGACGAGCTCCGAGGTCCCGCCGAGGCCCGCGTTGTTGACGACGACGTCCAGCCGCCCGTGTTCCCGTACGGCCGTGTCGAACAGGGCCCGCACCTGGCCCTCGTCGGTGACGTCGCACGGCAGGGCGGCCACCGACGCCTCGCCGAACTCCGCGGCCAGTTCGGCCCGGTACGCCTCGAGGCGCCGCGCGTGGGCGTCGCTGATCAGCACGCGCGCGCCCTCCTCCAGGAAGCGGCGCGCGGTCGCCCCGCCGATGCCCGCGCCGGCCGCCGCGGTGATCACGGCGGTGCGGCCCGCGAGCAGCGCGTGCCCGGGGACGTACGGCGGACCCTCGACGTTCGTCATGACGGCACGCTAACCTACCAAACACTTGTTAGGGAAGAACGCACGCGGAGAACGCGCACGAAGGGCGCACGCACCGCACCGCCCGAAGGACGCACCCGAAGACGCACGTCACGGCCGCACACGAAGGACGCAGACCCGAGGAGGGACCGGTGGACCTCACGCACTCCCCCGCCGACGAGGCGTTCCGCGCCGAGGCCCGGGCCTGGCTGCGCGCGCGGGTGCCGTCCGAGCCGCTGCCCTCCCTGGAGAGCGCCGAGGGCTTCGCGGCGCACCGCGCGTGGGAGGCCGAACTGGCCGCGGCCGGCTGGTCGGTGGTCGACTGGCCGACGCGCTACGGCGGGCGGGACTGCGGGCTGATGCGCTGGCTCGTCTTCGAGGAGGAGTACTACGCGGCGGGCGCGCCGGGCCGCGTCAACCAGAACGGGGTGAGTCTCCTCGCCCCCACCCTGCTCGACCACGGCACCGAGGAACAGCGGGCCCGGGTGCTGCCCCCGATGGCCACCGGCGAAGTCGTCTGGGCGCAGGCCTGGTCGGAGCCCGGGGCGGGTTCGGACCTGGCCGCGCTGCGCGCCAGGGCGGTGCGGGTGACCGGCGGCTGGCGGCTGAGCGGCCAGAAGACCTGGTCCTCGCGCGCGGCCTTCGCCGACCGCGCCTTCGGCCTGTTCCGCACCGGCCCCGGCGCCCCGAAACCGCATCAGGGACTGACCTACGTCATGTTCGGCCTGCGGGCCCCGGGAGTCACCGTCCGCCCCATCGGCCGCCTGGACGGGAAGCCGGCGTTCGCCGAACTGTTCCTGGACGACGTGTTCGTGCCGGACGAGGACGTGATCGGTGAGCCGGGCCAGGGCTGGCGGATCGCGATGTCGACGGCCGCCAACGAACGCGGGCTCACCCTGCGCTCCCCCGGGCGCTTCCTCGCCGCCGCCGACCGCCTGCACGCCCTCTGGGTGGAGAGGGGCAGTCCGGAGGCCGCCGCGGCCCGGGTCGCCGACGCCCTGATCGGCGCCCGCGCGTACCAGCTGTTCACCTACGCGGCCGCGTCCCGCTTCCTCGCCGGGGAGCGGCTCGGCCCGGAGTCGAGCCTGAACAAGGTGTTCTGGTCGGAGTACGACATCGCGCTGCACGAGACGGCGCTGGATCTCCTCGGCGCGCCGGGAGCGGAGGGGGAGGCGGCCGACACCGACTGGGCCGAGGGGTACGTGTTCGCCCTGGCCGGCCCGATCTACGCGGGCACGAACGAGATCCAGCGGGACATCGTCGCCGAGCGGCTGCTCGGCCTGCCGAGGGGACGCCGATGACTTCGCCGAGGCCGGCTCCACCGGCGCCGTGTTTCCTGCTGGACGCCGAACAGCGGGCGTTCGCCGGGTCGTTGGACGCGATGCTGAGCGCGGCCGACACCCCCGCAGTGGTGCGCGGGTGGAGCCGGGGCGAGCGGGCGAGCGGCCTCGCGCTGTGGTCGCGGATCGCGGAGGCCGGCGTGTTCGCCCTGGCGGTGCCGGAGGCGTACGAGGGGCTGGGGCCCCGGCCGGTGGACCTGGCCGTCGCGTTCGTGGAGCTGGGGCGGCACGCGGTGCCGGGCCCGCTGGCGGAGACGGTCGCCGCGGCGGCGCTGCTGCGTGACCCGGGCCCGGCCGAGCGGTTCCTCCCGGCGCTGGCCGCGGGCAAGTCGATGGCCACGCTGGCGCCCGAGGGCTCGTACGCCCTGGACGGTGACGCGGCGGCGCTGCGGCTGGCGCTGGCCGCCGACGGTCTGCGGCTGGCCCCCGGGCACGGCCCGGTGCGCCGCTCCCTCGACCCCGCCCGCCGCCTCACCCGGCTGCTGCCGGGCGGCGAACTCCTCACCCCGGACCCGCCCGCGGAGCGCGCCCTGCGCTGGGCGCGTCTGGCCACCGCGGCGCAGGCTCTCGGGGTGGGTCTGGCGCTGCTGGAGCGGACCGTGGCGTACGTCGGGCAGCGCGTCCAGTTCGGTGTCCCCGTCGGCTCGTTCCAGGCGGTCAAGCACCGGCTGGCGGACGCGAAGATCGCGCTGGAGTTCGCCCGGCCCCTGGTCCTGGGCGCCGCCGTGACGATGAGCCCGGCGGACGTCGCCGCCGCGAAGGCGAGCGCCTGCGAGGCGGCGTACACGACCGCGCGCACCGCACTGCAACTGCACGGCGCGATCGGCTACACGGCGGAGTACGACCTGTCGCTGTGGCTCACCAGGGCCCGCGCCCTGCGCACGGCCTGGGGCGCCCCGGACGACTGCCGGGCGGAGGTCCTGCGCGGCCGCGGATAGCCTCAGCCGGTCACCTTGGCGACGAACGCGGCGAGGTTCGCCACCGTCCGGCCGATCTTCTCCTCCAGCGTGATCGTCTCGGGCAGCCGGGCGCCGACACCCGCGTCCCGCTTGCCCCGCACGTACAGCGAGCAGGCGAGGTCGCTGCAGATGTACGCCCCCACGGAGTTGCCCTGCTGCCCGGCCCGGCCCGCCTTCGGCGCGACCATCAGCGAGACACCGCCGGAGTGGGTGGTGAGGCACATCGTGCACATGCTGCGCCGCGCCTGCCAGGAACCCGAGGTGGAGGAGCGCAGCGCCAGGGCCTTCGGCCGGCCGTCCAGCTCCACGGCGAGGTAGGCCCGGTCGGGGGCCTGGGGGTCCCGCCAGCCGAGGTAGTCCAGGTCCTCCCAGGGCCGGTCGGCCAGGTCGCGGGGGACGGCCAGGCGTTTGGCCTCGCCCTTGGTGCAGTTGACGAAAGCGGCACGGATCTCTTGCTCGGTGAGCGGCTTCATATAACGCAGGCTAATTTGCCTAAAGCTTTTAGGCAAACGCATAATGGTTGTCGGCGGCGAGGGCACAGGAGGACGACCATGGGGCGTGTGGGGCTGAGCACGGACCGGCTGGTCCGGGCGGGCGCGGAACTGGCCGACGAGGTCGGCTTCGACCAGGTGACCGTCTCGGCGCTCGCCCGGCGCTTCGACGTCAAGGTCGCGAGCCTGTACTCGCACGTGCGGAACTCCGACGACCTCAGAACCCGGATCGCCCTGCTCGCCCTGGCGGAGCTCGCCGACCGGGGCGACCTCGCGCTGGCCGGGCGGGCCGGCAAGGACGCCCTGACCGCGCTGGCCGACGTCTACCGCGACTACGCCCGCGAGCACCCCGGCCGCTACGCCGCGGCCCAGCTGCGGCTCGACCCCGAGGCGGCGGCCGCGAGCGCCGGACCGCGGCACGCCCGCATGACCCGGGCGATCCTGCGCGGCTACGACCTCGACGAGCCGGACCAGACCCACGCGGTCCGGCTCCTGGGCAGCGTCTTCCACGGCTACGTCAGCCTGGAGCTCGGCGGCGGATTCAGCCACAGCGCCCCCGACACCCAGGAGACCTGGACCCGGATCCTGGACGCCCTGGACGCCCTGCTGCGCGCCTGGCCGCCCCAGAGCTGACCGGAGCGGCAGAGACCGGCGCCGAGGCGGACCGGCAGCCCGACGGGCCGGCAGGCAGCCGAACCGGCGGCCGGAGGGACGGACGGGCAGGCGGGCAGACCGGCCGGCGGTGGGCGGGGCGAGCCGGTGTCAGTGCCCGTGGCCGTGCCCGCCGGTCAGCTCGCGGTGTTCCTCCGGCGTCGGCTTCGGGACATGGCTGTCCGCCCCGAACATGGCGCGCGCGAGCCGCGCCCGCACCCGCTCGGACACCCTGACCGGCCGCCGCACGCCGTTGTGGTCGACGAGCGGCCCTATCTCGTACGGCGGATGCTGCTCGTGCTGGGTGAGGGTGAACAACCGAGCCTGGTCCAGCGGTTCGTGGACCTCCACGTACTCGCCGTGCGGCAGCCGCTTGACGGTCCCCGTCTCACGGCCGTGCAGCACCTTGTCCCGGTCCCGGAGCTGCAGTCCCAGACAGATCCGCTTGGTGACCATGAAGGTGACGACCGGGGCGACGAACACGGAGACCCGGACGAACCAGGTGATGGCGTTGATGGACAGGTGCAGATGCGTGGCGACGATGTCGTTGCCACCGCCGATCAGCAGCACCACGTACAGGGACAGCCAGGCCGCCCCGAGGCCGGTGCGCACGGGCGCGTTGCGCGGCCGGTCGAGGATGTGGTGCTCCCGCCGGTCGCCGGTGATCCACGCCTCGACGAACGGGTAGACGCCGATGGCGAGCAGGATCAGGGGGAACAGCGTGAAGGGGATGAGGACGCCGGGAACCAGGGTGTGTCCCCAGAGGTTGATCTCCCATCCCGGCATCACCCGGATCAGCCCCTCGGAGAAGCCGAGGTACCAGTCCGGCTGCGCGCCCGTCGTCACCAGGTCAGGGCGGTACGGGCCGAACGCCCACACCGGGTTGATGCTCGCGATGCCGCCCATCACCGTCAGCACGCCGAAGACCAGGAAGAAGAACCCGCCCGCCTTCGCCATGTAGACGGGCATGAACGGCATGCCGACGACCGACTTCTGGTCACGGCCCGGCCCGGGGTACTGCGTGTGTTTGTGGAAGAACACCAGGATGAGATGGGCGACGACGAGCCCCAGCATGATCCCGGGCAGCAGCAGCACATGGATCGGGAAGAAGCGGGAGATGATGTCGTGCCCCGGGAACTCCCCGCCGAAGAGGAAGAACGACAGATACGTCCCGACGATCGGGACGGACAGGATCGCGCCGTCGGCGAACCGGACGCCGGTGCCGGAGAGCAGGTCGTCGGGGAGCGAGTAGCCGGTCAGCCCGGTGAGGATGCCGAGGAACAACAGGGTCCAGCCGAAAACCCAGTTGACCTCGCGCGGCTTGCGGAAGGCGCCGGTGAAGAACACCCGCATCATGTGCACGAGCATGCCGGTGACGAAGACCAGGGCCGCCCAGTGGTGGATCTGCCGGATCAGCAGCCCGCCGCGCACGTCGAAACTGATCTCGAGCGTCGACTCGTACGCCTTCGTCATGGTGACGCCGTTGAGCGGGACGTACGAGCCGTCGTAGACGACCTCGGCGCTGCTCGGTTCGAAGAACAGCGTGAGGTAGACGCCGGTGAGGAGGAGGACCAGGAAGCTGTAGAGGCAGACCTCGCCCAGCATGAAGGACCAGTGGTCCGGGAACACCTTGCGCAGGTTGGCCTTGGCCAGCGCGTAGACCCCCAGCCGTTCGTCCGCCCAGTCGGCGATCCGCTCGCCCTTGGCGGACTCACCGGGCCGCGAAGTCCCCCCGCCAGAAGCCCCGTTCACCGATCGCGCGTCGTCACTCATACGTCGCCCTCCCGCCGGATCAACCCCAGGGTGACACGGCGGACCGGCTGAGCCAACGGTGCGAACAGCCCGCCCGGGCAATGCCCGCAGGCTGCGGCGGACGCGCGCGCGGCACGCGACGGCGTCGGCGGGGGCGGCAGGCTACGGGGCAGCCGGCCGGACTTCGGCGGCGGCGTCCGGACCGTCGGCCGCCGTCACGGGGCGAGGCCGACGACCGCCGTCGGGCCGTGGGCGTGCAGGAGCGCGTCCTCCCCGGTCAGCAGGAGGGCGTCGTGACGGGCGAGCCGCACGCCGTCGGCACCGGTGCACCCGCCGTCGTCGAGGGCCACGACCAGCGCGTGCGCCGAGCGCAGACCGAGCCGGCCGCGGACGACGGCGACGACCGGGGCCGCAGCGCCTCTGCGCCACATCACGTTGAGGTTGACGACGGGCCCGTCCAGCAGCCGGCAGTCGGTGGGTTCGTCGCCGGGGAGGTCCTGGGGCACGTGACGGGCGTCGACGAGCCGCCGCCTGCCGCCCACGGTCAGATCCATGCCCGCGCCCTCGACGAGGGTCAGGGTCCGCTCCACCCCGGGGAACACGGAGAACGGGCCGTCCGCGGCGACCTCGGCGAGGCTGACCCGCCAGGTGAAGGCGGCCATGCCCGCGCCGGCCGGGGAGCAGGCGATCTCCCGGGTCACCCCGCCGCCGTTCCTCCAGGCCGTGGCCGCGCGCCCGGCGGCGGGCAGCAGGACGGTCACCGGATGATCCCCTGCGCGCGGGCCGCCCGCAGCCAGTTCGGGAACTCCGCCACCAGCCGGTCGTACAGCTCCGCGTCCGACACCTTCCGCGGATCCGAACCGGCGTGGAAGAAACCGGCGTTGTCGACCGCACGCTTGGCCGGGACGGGCAGTTCGTCGAGTTTGCGCAGGAAGTCGAACTGCTTGCTGCCCCGGTCGCCGAAGCCGATGAACTGCCAGAACAAGGGCAGTTTCGACGCCTTGCACAGATAGCGTTCGGCGGCGAGCTTGTTGATCGGGCCGCCGTCCGTCTGGAAGACGACGAGCGCGGGGGCCGTCGACCCGCTGTCCAGGTAGTGGTCGATGACGGCGTCCATGGCGAGGTGGTAGCTGGTCTTGCCCATGTGCCCGAGCCCGGCCACGATCCGGTCCACCCGCCCCTGGTGGTCGGCGAGGGCGATGTCGGTGACGGCGTCGACGTCGGTGGAGAAGAAGACGACCGGCACCCGGCCGTCGTCGTCGAGGTGCGCGGACAGGCCCAGCACCCGGTCGGCCAGCGCCTGCACGCTGCCGTCCTGGTAGTACGGCTTCATCGACCCCGAATAGTCCACGACGAGGTAGACGGCGGCCCGTTGGCCGTCGAGACCGTGCTTGGTGAGGGAAACCCCGGCGCTCTTGTACAGGTTGACCAGCGCGGGTGCGGTCTCCTGGACCTTGGTGAGACTGATCGCGACCATGGCGCACAGCCTCCCACACCCACCGGCCTTCGCCCTTTTGTTCGTTCGTCGACCCATGAGGATGGAATGACGAGGAACGCGACATTCCCGCTCTAGGGTGTCCGGCATGAAACGTGCCGCCGCCCTGGTCTGCGCCGCCGTAGCGGCGACGGTGTACCTCTTCACTCCGGCCCAGCCTCCCGCCCGGCCGACCGCCGACGCGCGGACGACCTCGCCGGGCCTCGCCGCACCGACCCAGAAGGAACTGGCCCAGCAGATCGTGGCGAGCGCCGAGAACGGGACCCTGGACTGGCGCAGCGCCTACGGCTATGTCGAGGACATCGGGGACGGACAGGGCTACACGGCGGGTTTGATCGGCTTCTGCACCGGCACCCACGATCTGCTCACCCTCGTCGAGCGCTATACGCGCGCCCACCCGGACAACGCCCTCGCCCGGTATCTGCCCGCCCTGCGCCGGGTCGACGGCACCGCCTCGCACGCCGGTCTGGACCCGGGTTTCCCGGCGGCCTGGCGTACGGAGTCGAGGGTGCCGGCCTTCCGGGCCGCCCAGGACGTCGAGCGCGACCGCGTCTACTTCGGCCCCGCGGTCCGCCGGGGCCGGGTCGACGGCCTGGGCGCGCTGGGTCAGTTCATCTACTACGACGCCCTGGTCTTCCACGGCCCCGGCGCGGGCCCGACCAGCTTCGACGGCATCCGTGCGGCCGCCTTGCGCCGGGCCCGCACCCCCGCGCAGGGCGGCAAGGAGACCGACTTCCTCGACGCCTTCCTGGACGCCCGCCGCCGGGCCATGCTCACCCGGCACCCCGGCATCGACACCTCGCGCGTGGACACCGCCCAGCGCCGGTTCCTGAACGAGGGCAACCTCGGCCTGCGCCCGCCGCTGCGGTGGCAGATGTACGGGGAGACGTACGAGGTGTCGTAGCGCGGCCGGTGCGCGGACCCGCGTACCGGCGGGCGGGCGGGAGCACACGGGGGCGGAGCACACGGCGGCGCGGCCGCGCGGACCTGAGGGAGGACCGGCCGGAGGACATGCGGCGGCGCCTGCCCGGTCGTCCGGTCGGGGACTGTGGGGCAGGCGCCGTCTGTGTTCCGTACGCCTTTGTACGGGACGCTCGGGGCCCTGGGGGCCGGGGCCGTCAGACCAGCAGGGAGCGGTCCGTCGGGCGGATCGGGGCGGGCAGTTCGCTCGTGCCGGTCAGGAACCGGTCGACGCCGCGGGCGGCCGAACGGCCCTCCGCGATCGCCCACACGATGAGCGACTGGCCGCGGCCCGCGTCACCGGCGACGTACACGCCGGGGACGTTGGTCCGGAAGTCGGCGTCGCGGGCGATGTTGCCGCGCTCGTCGAGCTCCAGGCCGAACTGCTCCACCACGCCGTTCTCACGGTCGGTGCCGGTGAAGCCCATCGCGAGGGTGACCAGCTGGGCGGGGATCTTGCGCTCCGTGCCCGGCTTCGGGGTCAGCCGGCCCTCGATGAACTCGACCTCGGTGAGGTGCAGCCACTGGACGTTGCCGTCCTCGTCGCCCTCGAAGTGGGTGGTGGAGACGGAGTAGACCCGCTCGCCGCCCTCCTCGTGCGCGCTCGTGACCTTGTAGAGCATCGGGAAGGTCGGCCACGGCTGGGAGACCGCGTCCCGCTCCTCGCCCGGGCGGGGCATGATCTCCAGCTGGGTGACCGAGGCCGCGCCCTGGCGGTGGGCGGTGCCCACGCAGTCGGCGCCGGTGTCGCCACCGCCGATGACCACGACGTGCTTGCCCTCGGCCGAGATCGGGGGCGTCACGAAGTCGCCCTCCTGGACCTTGTTGGCCAGCGGCAGGTACTCCATCGCCTGGTGGACGCCCTTGAGCTCACGGCCGGGGACCGGGAGGTCACGGGCGGTCGTGGCGCCGGCGGCGATGACGATGGCGTCGTAGCGCTTCTTCAGGTCGGTCGCCTTGAGGTCGCGGCCGATCTCGATGCCGGTGCGGAAGCGGGTGCCCTCCGCGCGCATCTGCTCGATGCGGCGGTTGATGTGCCGCTTCTCCATCTTGAACTCGGGGATGCCGTACCGGAGGAGGCCTCCGATGCGGTCCGCGCGCTCGTAGACGGCGACGGTGTGGCCGGCCCGGGTGAGCTGCTGGGCGGCGGCCAGGCCCGCCGGGCCCGAGCCGATGACCGCGACGGTCTTGCCGGACAGCCGCTCGGGCGCCTGCGGGGCGACGTCACCGGTCTCCCACGCCTTGTCGATGATCGAGACCTCGACGTTCTTGATGGTGACGGCCGGCTGGTTGATGCCCAGCACACACGCCGACTCGCACGGAGCGGGGCACAGCCGGCCCGTGAACTCCGGGAAGTTGTTCGTGGCGTGCAGGCGCTCGGAGGCCGCCGTCCAGTCCTCGCGGTAGGCGAAGTCGTTCCACTCGGGGATGAGGTTCCCCAGCGGACAGCCGTTGTGGCAGAACGGGATGCCGCAGTCCATGCACCGGCCGGCCTGCTTGCTGATGATCGGCAGCAGCGAGCCGGGGACGTAGACCTCGTTCCAGTCCTTCAGACGCACGTCGACCGGACGGGACTTGGCGACCTCACGGCCGTGGTTCAGGAAGCCCTTCGGGTCAGCCATTGGTCGCCGCCTCCATCATCTTCTCGGTGATCTCGGACTCGGAGAGTCCCGCCTGCTCGGCGGCGTCCTTGGCGGCGAGCACTGCCTTGTACGTGCTGGGGATGATCTTGCTGAAGCGCTCCGCGGCGGCGTCCCAGTCGACGAGCAGCTTGGCCGCGACCGTCGAGCCGGTCTCCTCGGCGTGGCGGCGCACCACGTCGTGCAGCCACTGCTTGTCGGTCTCGTCCAGGGTCTCGACGGCGCCGAGGTTGCCGGCGTTGACGTTGTCGCGGTTCAGGTCGATCACGTAGGCGATGCCGCCCGACATGCCGGCCGCGAAGTTGCGGCCCGTCTCGCCGAGGACCACCGCGTGGCCGCCGGTCATGTACTCGCAGCCGTGGTCGCCCACGCCCTCGGAGACGACCGTCGCGCCGGAGTTGCGGACGCAGAACCGCTCACCGGTGCGGCCCCGCAGGAACAGTTCGCCGCCGGTCGCGCCGTAGGCGATGGTGTTGCCCGCGATCGTCGAGTACTCGGCGAGGTGGTCGGCGCCCCGGTCCGGGCGGACGACGACCCGGCCGCCGGAGAGCCCCTTGCCGACGTAGTCGTTGGCGTCGCCCTCCAGGCGCAGCGTGACACCGCGCGGGAGGAAGGCGCCGAAGGACTGGCCGGCGGATCCGGTGAAGGTGATGTCGATGGTGTCCTCGGGCAGGCCCGCGCCACCGAACTTCTTGGTCACCTCGTGGCCGAGCATGGTGCCGACCGTGCGGTTGATGTTGCGGATGGCGACCTGGGCGCGCACCGGCTGGGCGTCGGTCGCGGAGTCCGCGGCCAGGGCGTCGGCGGCGAGCTTGATGAGCTCGTTGTCGAGCGCCTTCTCCAGGCCGTGGTCCTGCGTGATGACCTGGTGCAGCGCCGCGCCCTCGGGCAGGGCGGGCACGTGGAACAGCGGGGCCAGGTTCAGGCCCTGCGCCTTCCAGTGGTCGACGGCGCGCTCCACGTCGAGGACCTCGGCGTGGCCGACGGCCTCCTCGATGGTGCGGAAGCCCAGCTCGGCGAGGATCTCGCGGACCTCCTCGGCGATGAACTTGAAGAAGTTCACCACGTACTCCGCCTTGCCGGCGAAGCGGTCGCGGAGCACCGGGTTCTGGGTGGCGATGCCGACCGGGCAGGTGTCCAGGTGGCAGACGCGCATCATGACGCAGCCGGAGACGACGAGCGGCGCGGTCGCGAAACCGAACTCCTCGGCGCCGAGCAGCGCGGCGATGATCACGTCACGGCCGGTCTTCAGCTGGCCGTCGGTCTGCACGACGATGCGGTCGCGCAGGCCGTTGAGCAGCAGCGTCTGCTGGGTCTCGGCGAGGCCGAGCTCCCAGGGGCCGCCCGCGTGCTTGAGCGAGGTGAGCGGGGAGGCGCCGGTGCCGCCGTCGTGGCCGGAGATGAGCACGACGTCCGCGTGCGCCTTGGACACACCGGCCGCGACCGTGCCGACGCCTACCTCGGAGACCAGCTTCACGTGGATCCGCGCCTGCGGGTTCGCGTTCTTCAGGTCGTGGATCAGCTGCGCCAGGTCCTCGATCGAGTAGATGTCGTGGTGCGGCGGCGGGGAGATCAGACCGACACCGGGCGTGCTGTGCCGGGTCTTGGCGACCCACGGGTAGACCTTGTGGCCGGGCAGCTGGCCGCCCTCGCCGGGCTTGGCGCCCTGGGCCATCTTGATCTGGATGTCGTCGGCGTTGACCAGGTACTCGGACGTGACGCCGAAGCGGCCGGAGGCGACCTGCTTGATCGACGAACGGCGCGCCGGGTCGTACAGCCGGTCCGCGTCCTCGCCGCCCTCACCGGTGTTGGACTTGCCGCCCAGCTGGTTCATGGCGATGGCGAGGGTCTCGTGCGCCTCCTTGGAGATGGAGCCGTACGACATGGCGCCGGTGGAGAAGCGCTTGACGATCTCGTCGACGGACTCGACCTCGTCGAGGGGGATCGGCTGCCGGTCCGACTTGAAGCCGAAGAGGCCGCGCAGCGTCATGAGGCGCTCGGACTGCTCGTTCACGCGGTCCGTGTACTTCTTGAAGATGTCGTAGCGGGCCGTGCGCGTCGAGTGCTGGAGACGGAAGACCGTCTCCGGGTCGAACAGGTGCGGCTCGCCCTCGCGGCGCCACTGGTACTCGCCGCCTATCTCCAGGGCGCGGTGGGCCGGCGCGATGCCGCTGGCCGGGTAGGCCTTGGCGTGGCGGGCGGCGACCTCCTTGGCGATGACGTCGATGCCGACGCCGCCGATCTTGGTGGCGGTGCCGCTGAAGTACTTGGTGACGAAGGCGTCGTCGAGGCCGACGGCCTCGAAGACCTGGGCGCCGCGGTAGGAGGCGACGGTCGAGATGCCCATCTTGGACATGACCTTCAGGACGCCCTTGCCCAGCGCGTAGATCAGGTTGCGGATCGCCTGCTCGGGCTCCATGCCGTCGAGGAAGGTGCCCGCGCGCAGCAGGTCCTCGACGGACTCCATCGCCAGGTACGGGTTGACGGCGGCGGCGCCGAAGCCGATCAGCAGGGCGACGTGGTGGACCTCGCGGACGTCGCCGGCCTCGACCAGCAGGCCCACCTCGGTGCGCTGCTTGGTGCGGATGAGGTGGTGGTGGACGGCCGCGGTGAGCAGCAGCGAGGGGATCGGGGCGTGCTCGGCGTCGGAGTGGCGGTCCGACAGGACGATGAGGCGGGCGCCGTTGTCGATGGCGGCGTCGGCCTCGGCGCAGATCTCCTCAATGCGCGCGGCCAGCGCGTCGCCGCCGCCGTGCACCCGGTACAGGCCGGAGAGCGTCGCGGCCTTGAAGCCGGGCATGTCGCCGTCGGCGTTGATGTGGATGAGCTTGGCCAGCTCGTCGTTGTCGATGACCGGGAACGGCAGGGTGACCGTCCGGCAGGACGCGGCGCTCGGCTCGAGCAGGTTGCCCTGCGGGCCGAGGGAGGAGCGCAGCGAGGTCACGAGCTCCTCGCGGATGGCGTCCAGCGGCGGGTTGGTGACCTGCGCGAACAGCTGGGTGAAGTAGTCGAACAGCAGCCGCGGGCGCGCGGAGAGCGCGGCGATCGGCGAGTCCGTGCCCATGGAGCCGAGCGGTTCGCCGGCGGTCTTGGCCATCGGCGCGAGGATGACGCGCAGCTCTTCCTCGGTGTAGCCGAAGGTCTGCTGGCGGCGGGTGACCGAGGCGTGGGTGTGCACGATGTGCTCGCGCTCGGGCAGGTCGACCAGCTCGATCTCGCCGGCCTCCAGCCACTCGGCGTAGGGCTTCTCGGCGGCGAGCTGGGCCTTGATCTCGTCGTCCTCGATGATGCGGTGCTCGGCGGTGTCGACGAGGAACATCCGGCCGGGCTGCAGGCGGCCCTTGCGGACGACCTTCGCCGGGTCGATGTCGAGGACGCCGACCTCGGAGCCGAGGACGACGAGGCCGTCGTCGGTGACCCAGTAGCGGCCGGGACGCAGGCCGTTGCGGTCGAGCACGGCGCCGACCTGGGTGCCGTCGGTGAAGGTGACGCAGGCCGGGCCGTCCCAGGGCTCCATCATCGTGGAGTGGAACTCGTAGAAGGCGCGGCGGGCCGGGTCCATGGAGTCGTGGTTCTCCCACGCCTCCGGGATCATCATCAGCACGGAGTGCGGGAGCGAACGGCCGCCGAGGTGGAGGAGTTCGAGCACCTCGTCGAAGGACGCCGAGTCGGAGGCGTCCGGCGTGCACACCGGGAAGATCCGCTCGATGGACTTGCCGTCGGAACCGAACAGGTCCGAGACGAGCTGGGACTCGCGGGCGGTCATCCAGTTGCGGTTGCCCTTGACGGTGTTGATCTCACCGTTGTGGGCGACGAAGCGGTACGGGTGCGCGAGCGGCCACGACGGGAAGGTGTTCGTGGAGAAGCGCGAGTGGACGAGCGACACGGCCGAGGCGAAGCGGCGGTCGGACAGGTCCGGGAAGAAGGGCTCGAGCTGGCCGGTGGTCAGCATGCCCTTGTAGACGATGGTCCGCGCGGACAGCGACGGGAAGTAGACGCCGGCCTCGCGCTCGGCGCGCTTGCGCAGGACGAACGCCTTGCGGTCGAGCTCGATGCCCGTGCTCGCGCCGTCCGTGACGAAGATCTGGCGGAAGGCCGGCATCGTCGAGCGGGCGGTGGCGCCGAGCAGCCCGGGGGCGACGGGGACCTCGCGCCAGCCGAGGACGGTGAGGTCCTCGTCGGCGGCGATCGTCTCGATCTGTGAGACGACCTCGTCGAGGCCGTCCTCGGGGAGGAAGGCGATGCCGACGGCGTAGCCGCCGGCCTCGGGGAGCTCAAGTCCGGCCACCTCGCGGAAGAAGGCGTCCGGGACCTGGGTCAGGATGCCCGCACCGTCGCCGGAGTCCGGCTCGGAGCCGGTGGCGCCGCGGTGTTCGAGGTTGCGCAGAACGGTGAGCGCCTGCTCGACCAGCGTGTGGCTCGCCTCGCCGGTGAGGTTGGCCACGAAGCCGACGCCACAGGCGTCGTGCTCGTTGCGGGGGTCGTACATACCCTGCGCAGCAGGGCGAGCATCCATGAAAGACCAGTTCTGGCCATTCGCGGAATGCTGGGACGGCTGGCGCGGCGTACGCATCGGCTCTCCCGTCGTCGTCTCAAGTGGCATATCTGCTGGCGAAGGGACGACGTTGGCCCTCTGCGATAACGCAAAATTTCGTGCAGGTTACATGATGGAGCGGTTCTCGGGAACCGGATACTCCGTTCCAGCATGCGGACGCCACGGAGTCGCATCGGGGGTATCGCGCACGTGGCTGAAAGTGTGTGGGGACCGAACGGGACGAGATCGATCAGATCGGTGTCCGCCGGCCCGGCAGGCGAGGAGAGCGGCTTCGTTCACCTCGCGAGTGCGCCGGAGGCGTCATTGCCCACAGCGCTTACGGCTCATGCCCGCTGGTTAAGCGATTGAAACCAGTCAGTAACGGCTACTTATGCGGCCCATCGCATAAGTAGCATCCGCACTATCCTACGGCCGTTCCGAACCAACTGCCCAGGGCGTACGTCACACCGGCCGCCGCGCCACCGAGGGCGAGCTGCCGCAGTCCGCTGTACCACCAGGTGCGCGCGGTCACCCGGGCCACCACCGCCCCGCAGCCGAACAGCCCGAACAGGGCGAGCACCAGGGCCGGCCAGAGCGAGGCGGCGCCCAGGAGATAGGGGAGCACGGGCAGCAGCGCGCCCAGCGCGAACGCGCCGAAGCTGGACACGGCGGCGAGCAGCGGCGAGGGCAGGTCGGAGGGGTCGATGCCCAGCTCCTCGCGGGCGTGTATCTCCAGGGCCTGCTCGGGGTCGCGCGACAGCTGCTGGGCGACCTGCCGGGCCAGCTCGGGCTCGACGCCCCGGGCCTCGTACAACGCGGCGAGCTCGGCCTCCTCGTCCTTGGGGTGCTTCTTCAGCTCCCGGCGCTCGACCTCGAGTTCAGCCTCGACGAGCTCGCGCTGCGAGGCGACGGAGGTGTACTCGCCGGCCGCCATGGAGAAGGCGCCCGCGGCGAGCCCGGCGAGTCCGGTGATGACGACGGTCTGGTGGCTCACCGAACCGCCGACGACACCCGTCATCAGGGCGAGGTTGGAGACCAGGCCGTCCATCGCGCCGAAGACGGCGGGGCGCAGCCAGCCACCGTTGACGTCCCGGTGGGTGTGGTTGTCGCGGTGCGCCTCGTGCAGGGCGGCTTCGGTCTCGATGATGGCCACGTGATCCCCCAGGGTGTTCGGAGCGCCCCAAGCAAGCTGAGGCAAAGCTAAGTCTGGACTGATTCCACTTTTCGACAACAAGGAAGATACGCCGGGAGATTCCCGCCCGCCAGGAAGGAAAGGCTCCGCTAACCTGCGGCTTTACCTTCGAATGCTCATACGATCACTGGTCTGCACAGATGTCGACCGGGTGACATGGAGGCCTCCGAGGCTGAGGTCAACCGCCGATGGTGGGACACATCCGCAGAGTGCTCCGCGCCCCGTGCGGAGCCCCTTGAGGAGAGGCCGCGTATGGCATCGATCGCCTGCATCCCCTCGGTCCCGGCGCCGGGGGACGCCGCCGCACTCCGCGAACGGGCCCGCGGCGCCCTGCTCGGCCTGGCCGTGGGAGACGCCCTGGGAGCCCCCGCGGAGAACATGAAGCCCTCCGAGATCCGCGCCCGCTGGGGCCGCATCACGGGATTCGTCGCCGACCGGCCGGCGGGCACCGACGACACCGAGTACGCGATCTTCTCGGGCCTGCTGCTGGCCCGCCACGGCTCGGCGCTCACCCCGGCCCATGTCGAGGCGGCCTGGCACCAGTGGATCGCCGACCGCGACGAGGGCCCGTTCCGCGGCGCCGGCTTCAGCGAGCGCGGCACCCTGGAGAACCTCCGCCGAGGCCTGGCGGCGCCGATCTCGGCGCAGCACCGGCACGCCTGGAGCGACGGCCTGGCGATGCGCGCGGCCCCGTTCGGCGTCTTCGCCGCGGGCCGCCCCGCGGAGGCGGCCCGGCTGGTCGCCATCGACGGCGCGGTGAGCCACGACGGCGAGGGCATCTACGGCGGCCAGGCGGTCGCGGCCGGAGTGGCGGCGGCGATGGCCGGGGCCCCGGCCATCGCCGTGGTCGCCTCCGCCCTGGCCGTGGTCCCCGAGGACTCCTGGACGGCGCGTTCGCTGCGCCGGGCGGTGGCGGTGGCCCACCGGGGCGAACGGGCGGTCCGCTCCGCCGTCGTCATCGGCGGCTACCCGTGGACCGACCTCGCCCCCGAGGCCGTCGCGCTCGCCTTCGGCGCCTACGCGGCCGCCGACGGCGACTTCCGCGAAGCCGTCCTGACGGCGGTGAACATGGGCCGCGACGCGGACACCACGGCCGCGGTGGCGGGCGCCCTGGCGGGTGCGACGCAGGGCGTGTCGGCGATCCCGGCGGAGTGGGCGGCGGCGATCGGCCCGGCCCGGGGCAGCTGCCTGCCGTCCATGGCGGGCCACCACGTGCTGGACGTCGCCGAGTTGCTGGTGCCGGGCGAGGGCGGCAAGTGGGGCGAGGGGACGGTCGTGGAGGAACTGGTGCCGAATCTGATGGGCCTCGTCCGGTTCCCCCTGCCCGACCCGAGCGCCTTCACCCTGGCGGCGAACGACGGCGCGGAGGTGGGCTCATGACACCGCCCGCACCGTGGGACGAGGGGGCGACGGGGTCGGAGTCCGCCGGCGCCCCGACGAGCTCCACGCCGGTCCGCGACGCCGCCGCGGGGACCGCGCCGAAGCCGCACGCACCCGCGACCGCCGACGGCGGACACGCCCCCCAGGGGCCGCCCCCACCCGCCCACGCAAGCCGCAGGACCGGCGCGAGCGGTACAAGCCGCACGGCCGCCGGGAGCGGCGAGAGCCGCACGGGCGGCAGCGGGAAGGCCTCGGGTGCGGGCGGGAACGGGGAGGCGGCAGGCGCGACCGAGGCCGCGGGGACGGTCCGCCCGCGGGACGCGCGCCGCATCGAGGGCCTCCTGCTCGGCCTCGCCGCGGGCGACGCCGCCGGCTGGCCCGCGGCCCGCCACCGAGCCGCCCGTATGCCGGAGTGGACCCGCCGCCTGACCCGCGAACTCGACACCTTCGCCGAACACAACGCGACGACCACCCTCCCCGTCCCCATCGCCCTCAACCAGCCCCCCGAACCCCTCCGGCTGGGCCCCTCGGACGACGCCGAGTGGGCGGCCTTCGCCGCCGAGGCGGTCCTGCGGGCCGGGGACGACGCCGCCCTCGGCGACCTCAGCCGGGAACGCCGGATGCGCGCCGCCATCGACCTCACCTGGAACGCCGTCGCCTGCGAGGTCGCGGCGGCCGCCGACCGCGCGCCCGAGATCGAGTCCGCCGTCCTCCCCCTGCGCGCCCGGATCTCGGTCCGCGCCGGTCTCGGCAACCTCGCCGCCGGCCTGCGGCCGCCCGCCACCGGGCACGACAACCCCCACTACTTCGACGACGCGGCCTGCGTGCGCGCCTGCGTCCTGGCCGTGGCGCACCCCGGCGACCCCCGACTCGCCGCCGAACTCGCCGAGTTCGACGCCCGCTACACACAGGACGGCGACGGCGTGCACGGCGCGCGCGCGATGGCGGCGGCCCTCGCACTGGCCCTCGTCGGCGCGGACCCCGACGCCTGTGTGACGGCGGCGCTCGCCGAACTCCCCGGCCACACCGAGATCGGCCGCAACGCCCGGCACGCCCTGGAACTGGCCCGGCGCGCCGACAGCGCGTTCACGCTCGTCCCGCTCCTGGAGCACCAGATCGTCGACCACGTCTACAGCTACGGCATCGCGGCGGCGGAGACGGTCCCGGTGGCCCTGGCCCTGGTGACGGCGTCCCGCGGCCGTATCGGCGAAGCGGTGCCCGCGGCGGCCTGTCTCTCCCGGGTCGCGGATTCGGCCCCGGCCCTGGCGGGCGCGCTGACCGGCGCGTTGGGCGGCGGCACCGCGATCCCCGTCACCTGGCGGGACAGCTGCCGCGTCCTGTCCGGCTGCGTCCTGCCCCGGCTCACCGGCACCGACCTGGTGGAACTCGCCGAACTCCTGGAAGCCGCGCAACCGGCCCCTCCAGGAGGATGATTCGGGGCATGACGCCCAAAGCACAAGAAAGCAACGGCGGAACCCTGGAAGACCGCATCACCGCCGCCCTGGTCGGCGCGGCCGTCGGCGACGCGCTCGGCGGCCCCGTCGAGGGCTACTCCCCCGAACAGATCCTCGAGCGCCACGGCGGCCGGATCCACGGGGTCGTCGGTCCATGGAACGGCGACGACTGGCGCACCGCCCGCCCCATCGCCCCGTACCACAAGGGCGACGGTCACGTCACCGACGACACCTTGATGACGCACGCGCTGATCAGGGTCTACGCCACGGTCCGCGATCACCTGGACGCCTACGCGATCGCCGACCACCTGGTTCCGGACCTGCTGACGACACCCCGCTGGATCCCGGAGCTGGAGGCGGAGGCGCTTCCCCTCCAGCGGATCTTCCTCGCGGAGAAATGGCTGGTGGCAAGGCTGCACTACGGGCATGTCGACCCTCGTGAGGCAGGCGTCGGCAACATCGTCAACTGCGGTGCGGCGATGTACATGGCGCCGGTGGGCCTGGTCAACGCGGCCAACCCGGCGGGCGCGTACGCCGAGGCGCTCGACATCGCCGGCGCCCACCAGTCGTCGTACGGCCGCGAGGCGGCGGGAGTCTTCGCGGCGGCGGTGGCCGCCGCGTGCGCGCCGGGCGCGACGGCGGACTCCGTCGTCACGGCCTGTCTGGCCCTGGCCCAGGACGGGACCCGCACGGCGATCGAGAAGGTCTGCGAAGCGGCGGCCCGGCACACCGACTTCGAGTCGGCGCTGGTGCCGCTCCGGGAGGCGGTGGCGCCCTACGACACCGTCGGCCCCGACTACCGCCGCCCCTCGCTGGCCGCCCGCCGCCCGTCCCGCCTGCACGCGATCGAGGAACTCCCGGTCGCCCTGGGCATGTTGGTCGTCGCCGACGGCGACTACCGGCAGGCGGTCCTGGGCGCGGTCAACTACGGCCGCGACTGCGATTCGATCGCGACGATGGCGGGAGCGGTGGCCGGCGCCCTCGGCTCGCCGGTCCCCGAGACGTGGTCGAAGCAGGTCGCCGAGGCCAGCCGCCTCGACCTCTGGCAGCCCGCGGCGACGCTCACCGAGGTCACCCGGGAGATCTTCGACCGCGACGTCCACCACCGGCGCGCCCACGAGCGGGCCTTCTCCGCGATCGGAGGCCCGCGATGCTCCGACTGACCTGGGTCCAGCCCGAGGACCTCCTCGGCCACGAACTGCGCCAGGCGGCCCAGGACGGGCGGGAGCCGTGGGCGATCGCCGCGCGCTGGAAGGCGGCCGGCGGCTGCGAGGCGCCGGCCCGCGCGGGCGCCTCCCCGCAGCCCGCCTCGCGCTATCTGCGCCTCCTCGCCGAGGACCTCCTCGACGAACTGGCGGACCTGCCCAGCCGCTCGGCGGAGCACGAGCCGACCGGCCTCGACAGGATCAAGGCCCTGTGCCCGCAGTGGCCGGCCCGCCCGGCCGACGCGCGGGCTCCTGCCCCGGCCGCCCTGGAAGCGGCCTGGCTGGGCCGGGCCGTCGGCTGCCTGCTGGGCAAACCGGTGGAGAAGCTCCCCCTGGACGCCGTCCGCGCGCTCGCCCGGTCCACCGGCAACTGGCCCCTAGCCCGCTACTTCACCGCCCGCGGAGTCCCCGAGGCGCTCCTCGAGACGCACCCCTGGAACCGCCGCTCGGCGGCCACCTCCCTCGCCGAGAACATCGACGGCATGCCCGAGGACGACGACCTCAACTACCCGCTCCTCAACCTGCTGCTGCTCCGCCGCCACGGCCGGGACTTCAGCACCGCGGACGTGGCCCGGCTCTGGCTGGACGAACTCCCCGCGGGCCGCACCTTCACCGCCGAACGCCTCGCCCTGCGCAACCTCCTCTCCGGCATCGAACCCCCGCTCACCGCCCGCCACCGCAACCCCTTCCGCGAGTGGATCGGCGCCCTCATCCGCGCCGACGTCCACGGCTGGACCAACCCCGGGGACCCGGCCGCGGCGGCCGAGCAGGCCCACCGCGACGCCACCCTCACGCACACCGCCAACGGCGTCTACGCGGCGATGTTCACGGCCGCCGCCATCGCCGCCGCCGCGACCGGGGCCCATGACGTCCACGCCTGTCTGCGCACCGGCCTGACCGTCGTCCCGCCCCGCTCCCGCCTCGCGCAGGCCGTCACCCACGCCGTCCGGCTCGCCGGGGAACACCCCGACTTCGACACCGTGGTGGACGAACTCCACGCCGCCCACCAGGCCCACCACTGGGTCCACGCCATCCCCAACACCGCCCTGATCGCCGCCGCCCTCACCCACGCCGACGGCGACTTCACCGGCTCCGTCGGCCGGGCCGTGTCCGGCGCCCTGGACACCGACTCGGCCGGCGCGACGGCCGGCGGGATCGCCGCCCTGCTCACCGGCGACCCGGCCGCCCTGCCCGAGCACTGGACGGCCCCCCTCAAGAACCGCCTGGCCACCTCCGTCGCCGACCTCAACGGCGTCGGCTTCGACACCCTGGCCCACCTCACCTGGTCCCTCATCCCCCGGGAGGCTTCCCCGTCATGACCGACATCGTCGTGCTCGGCAGCACGAACATGGACCTCGTCGCCTATGTCGAGAAACCCCCGCAGCGCGGGGAGACCGTGACGGGCCGGGAGTTCCGCACGATCCCCGGCGGCAAGGGCGCCAACCAGGCGGTCGCCGCCGCCCACGCGGGCGGCACCGTCTCGATGATCGGCGCCGTCGGCAACGACGCCTTCGGCACCCGGCTGCGCTCCACCCTGGAGCACTCCGGCGTGAACACCGACCACCTGCGCACCGTCGAGAGCCCCTCCGGCACCGCGCACATCGTCGTGGACGCCGAGGGCGGCAACGCGATCGTCGTCGTCCCCGGCGCGAACGGCACCGTCGACCACCTCGTCCCCGGCGACGAGGTCCTCATCGCCTCCGCCGACGCGCTCCTGCTCCAGCTGGAGGTCCCCCTCGCCGCGGTCGTCGCGGGCGCCCGCGCGGCCCGCGCCCACGGCGTCCGGACGATCCTCACCCCCTCCCCCGCCCAGCCGCTCCCGTCCGAACTCCTGTCGGTCACCGACCTGCTGGTCCCCAACGAGCACGAGGCGGCCACGCTCACCGGCCGCACCGACCCGCGCGAGGCCGCCGCCGCCCTGCTGGACAGCGTGCCGGAGGTGGTCATCACGCTCGGCTCGTCCGGAAGCCTGTACGCCGCCCGGGGAGCGCGGCCGCTGACCGTGCCCGCCCCGCGCGTCACCCCCGTCGACTCGACCGGCGCGGGCGACACCTTCGTCGGGTCCCTCGCGGTCGCGCTCGGCGAGGGACGGCCCGTGCAGGAGGCGCTGGCCTGGGCGTCCGCGGCGGCGGCCCTGTCGGTCCAGCGCCCGGGCGCCTCCGCCTCGATGCCCTACCGCTCCGAGATCGAGACGCAGTACGCGTCATGACCGGGAAGACGACCCCCCTGCACGGTGTCCGCGTCCTCGACCTGGCCACCCTCTTCGCCGGCCCCCTCGCCGCCACCATGCTCGGCGACTTCGGCGCGGAGGTCATCAAGGTCGAGCACCCCACGCAGCCGGACCCGTCCCGGGGCCACGGGCCGTCCAAGGACGGCGTGGGCCTCTGGTGGAAGCTCCTCGGCCGCAACAAGCGCACCATGACGCTGAACCTCTCCCGCCCCGGCGGCCGCGCCACGCTGCTGCGCCTCGCCGCCACCGCCGACGTGATCGTCGAGAACTTCCGGCCCGGCACCCTGGAGAAGTGGGACCTCGGCTGGGACGCGCTGTCGGCGGCCAATCCCCGCCTGGTCCTGGCCCGGGTCACCGCCTTCGGCCAGTTCGGCCCCTACGCGCACCGCCCCGGCTTCGGCACCCTCGCCGAGGCGATGAGCGGTTTCGCGGCGATCACCGGCGAGCCGGACGCGTCCCCGACCCTGCCGCCCTTCGGCCTGGCCGACTCGATCGCGGGTCTGGCCACCGCCTACGCCGTGATGACGGCCCTCGCCGCCCGCGACCGCACCGGCGAGGGACAGGTCGTCGACATGGCGATCATCGAGCCGATCCTCACCGTCCTCGGCCCCCAGCCGCTCTGGTACGACCAGCTGGGATACGTCCAGGCCCGCACCGGCAACCGGTCCGCCAACAACGCCCCGCGCAACACCTACCGCACGGCCGACGGCACCTGGGTCGCCGTCTCGACGTCGGCCCAGTCGATCGCGGAACGCGTGATGCGCCTGGTCGGCCGCCCCGACCTGATCGACGAGCCCTGGTTCGCGTCCGGCGCCGACCGGGCGGCCCACGCCGACCTGCTCGACGAGGCGGTCGGCAGCTGGATCGCGGCCCGCAGCCGCACCGACGTCCTCGCGGCCTTCGAGAAGGCGGAGGCCGCGATCGCCCCGATCCAGGACGTACGCGACGTGATGGCCGATCCCCAGTACCAGGCCCTCGACACGATCACCGCGGTCGAGGACCCGGAGCTGGGCCGGATCCGCATGCAGAACGTCCTCTTCCGGCTCTCCTCGACCCCCGGCGCGATCCGCTGGACCGGCCGCCCGCACGGCGCCGACACGGAGGAGATCCTGGCCGAGCTGGGCCTGACCACGGCCGAGCTGACGTCCCTCCGCGAGGCGGGCGCCGTATGACGAAGACCCCTCTGACCTGGCTCTACGTGCCCGGCGACCGTCCCGAGACCGTCACCAAGGCCCTCGGCTGCGGCGCCGACGTCGTCATCGTCGACCTCGAGGACGCGGTCGCACCGGACCGCAAGGAGTACGCCCGCACGGCCACCGCCGAGCGGCTCAGCGAGCCCCAGCGGGTCCCGGTCCACGTCCGGATGAACGCCCTGGACAGCCCCTTCGCCGCGGCGGACCTCCGCACGATGGCCGGCCTCCCCGGGGTCTGCGGCCTGCGCCTGCCGAAGGTGACGTCCCCGCACCAGATCACCCGCGTCGCCGCGGCCGTGCCGCCCGCGGTCCGTGGAGCCACCCCCCTCCACGCCCTCCTGGAATCGGCGCTCGGCATCGAACACGCCTACGCCATCGCCTGCGCCCACCCTTCGCTGCGCGGCATCGCCCTCGGCGAGGCGGACCTGCGGGCCGACCTGGGCGTCCGCGACGACGCGGGCCTCGACTGGTCCCGCGCCCGGGTCGTGGTCGCCGCCCGGGCCGCGGGTCTGGCGCCCCCGCCCCAGTCGGTGCACCCCGACATCCGCGACCTGGAGGGCCTGGCCACCAGCTGCGCCCGCGGCCGCACCCTCGGCTTTCTGGGCCGCGCCGCCATCCACCCCCGCCAGCTCCCGATCATCGAACAGGCTTACCTGCCCACCCAGCACGAACTGGAGGAGGCCGAGACGATCGTGAAGGCGGCGGCCACCGAGCGGGGGGCCCAGGCCCTCCCCGACGGCCGGTTCGTCGACGCGGCCGTGGTGGCGACGGCACAGCGCACCCTGTCCCTGGCCGCCCGCGTGGACTGAACCTCCCCCGTCGCGCACAGACGACGAGGGCGCCCGGCAGACCCCGGGCGCCCTCGTCGTCGTACGAACGACCGGCCGTCAGCTCTTCTTGCCGGCCGACTCGGCTCCGTCCTCGACCTCGGCCGCGTCCCCTGCCTCGGCCTTCACCGCGGGCGTCACGGACTCAGCTTTCACACCGGCCTCGGCACCGGCAGGCGCCTCGGCGTCGGCGGAGGCCTTGGCGGTGGCGGGGGCCTTGGCGGTGGAGACCTTGCCGGTGGGGACCTCGGCACCGGCAGGCGCCTCGGCGTCGGCGGAGGCCTTGGCAGCCGTCTCGCCCTTGACGTCGGCGTCGGTCCCGGCCTTCGCGTCGCCTTCGCCCTTCGCGCCGGGCTTCGCCTCGCTCTTCGCACCGGCGCCGGACTCGGTCTCGTCCTCGGCCCGGTCCTTGCCCCGGGCCGCGTCCTTCGACGCCTTTTCCGACGACGCCTCTTCCGACGCGTCCTCGCCGTCCGCTTCCGTCCCGCCGCCGGAGGCACCCGCGCCCGGCTCGACCACCGCTTCGCGTCCCGGCCGCTTCTTCGCCGAGATCACGATGTAGGTCACCGCGAGCAGGAACACGACCAGCGCGGTCCAGTTGTTCAGCCGCAGGCCCAGGATGTGGTGGGCGTCGTCGACCCGCATGTACTCGATCCACGCGCGGCCCACGCAGTACGCGGCGACGTACAGGGCGAAGGCCCGCCCGTGACCGAGCTTGAACCGGCGGTCGGCCCAGATGACGAGCAGGGCGACGCCGACGCACCACAGCGACTCGTACAGGAACGTCGGGTGGTAGTAGCCGGGCACCCGGCCGTCCGCCGAGGACGTGATGTGCAGCGCCCAGGGGAGGTCGGTCTGCTTGCCGTACAGCTCCTGGTTGAACCAGTTGCCCCAGCGGCCGATCGCCTGGGCGAGGGCGATGCCGGGCGCGATGGCGTCGGCGTACGCGGGCAGCGGGATGCCCCGGCGGCGGCAGCCGATCCACGCGCCCACCGCGCCGAGCGCGATCGCGCCCCAGATACCGAGGCCGCCCTCCCAGACCTTGAAGGCGTCCACCCAGTCGCGGCCCTCGCTGAAGTACAGCTCGTAGTCCGTGATCACGTGGTAGAGCCGGCCGCCGACCAGGCCGAAGGGCACCGCCCAGACGGCGATGTCGGCCACCGTGCCGGCCTGTCCGCCGCGGGCGACCCAGCGCCTGTTGCCGAGCCAGACCGCGACGAAGACGCCGATGATGATGCAGAACGCGTAGCCGCGCAGCGGAACGGGGCCGAGATACAGCACCCCGTGCGACGGGCTGGGAATGTAGGCAAGTTCCATGGCAGGGTCGACGCTACCGTGCCGGACCGGGCCGACGACGGGCAGCCCGGCTACGGCTCCATAACGGGCGGGTGTGCGGAGGGCTCACCCCTGGTCACCCTTGGTCGGCTTCCTCCACCATCTGCTTCAGCTTGGCCGGCGTCATCGACTGGTCGGCGTAGATGTTCTTGCCGTTGAACAGCACGGTCGGCGTGCCGCCGAAGTGGCCGTTCTGGAACGCCTGGTTGGACTTGGCGACCCAGCTGTTGTGCGTGCCGTCCTCGACACAGGTGCGGAACGCGGGCGTGTCGAGACCGTCGACCTTGGCCGCGAGCTCGATGAGCTTGGCGTTGTCGGCGAAGGCGTCGTCCGTCTCCTCCGGCTGGTTCTCGTACAGCACGTCGTGGTACGCGGGGAACTTCCCGGCGTCCTGCGCGCACGCCGCCGCGTTGGCCGCGTTGCGGGAGCCGCTGCCGCCCATGTTGCCGTCGATGAGGGTGGCCAGGTGGTAGTCGACCCGGAGCTTCCCGGCGTTCGTCAGCTCGTGGATCGTGGGGCGGTACGCCGTCTCGAAGGCCTTGCAGGCCGGGCAGCGGAAGTCCTCCCACACCGTGAGCGTGGACTTGGCGCCGTCCTTGCCGACGGGGATCGCGAGCGCGTCCTCGCCCTGCGCCCCCGAGGGGGCCACGACCGGGCCCGCCTTGTCGCTGCTGTCGTCCTTCCCGGAGTTGGCCGCGACGACCCCGATCACCGCCGCCAGGCCCAGGACGCAGACGACGCTCGACGCGACGATCAGCGTCCGCCGCCGGCGCTCCGCGGCCTTCTGTTTCTCTCGCTCGTCCGCCAGCCGCTCCCTGGCGGTGCGCTTTCCCGCACGATTCTTCTCGCTCACACCCCCAGAACGAACCGGGGAGGCGCATTGCGCCTCCCCGACCCCAGGTCCACCCGTTCGAGTGACCGGCGCGATGTCCCGCTCTGTCGCGCCGGTCCCCGGTCACACCTGTCGGCGCACGCCCTTCGCCAGCTCGGCCGCGAGCGCGCGGACCGCCTCGACCCCGGCCGCGTCGTCCGGCGCGTCCAGCATCCGCTTGACGAAGGCCGAGCCGACGATCACGCCGTCGGCGAAGCCGGCCACCTCGGCGGCCTGCGTGGCGTCGGAGACACCCAGGCCGACGCAGACGGGCAGGCCGGTGCCGGTGGCCCGGGTGCGCTCGACCAGGTCGTGGGCCTGCGCGCCCACCGACTCACGGGTGCCGGTGACCCCCATCAGCGAGGCGGCGTAGACGAAGCCGCTGCCCGCCTCGGTGATCTCCGCGAGCCGCGCGTCCTTGCTGCTCGGCGCCACGACGAAGACGGTCGCGAGGCCGTGCTTGTGGGCGTGCTCCCTCCAGAGCGCCGACTCCTGGACCGGCAGGTCGGGCAGGATGCAGCCCGCGCCGCCCGCCTCGGCCAGCTCGGCGGTGAAGCGCTCGACGCCGTAGCGGTCGATCGGGTTCCAGTACGTCATGACGAGGATCGGCTTCCCGGTGGCCTCGAAGGCCTCCCGGACCGTCCGCATCACGTCCGCGATCCGCACTCCGCCGCGCAGGGCGATGTCGTCGGCGGTCTGGATGACCGGGCCGTCGAGGACAGGGTCGCTGTGCGGCAGGCCCACCTCGACGATGTCCGCGCCGCCGTCGATGACGGCCTTGATCGCCTCGATGCCGCCGTCCACGGTCGGGAACCCGGCCGGGAGGTAGGCGATGAGCGCGGCGCGGTCCTCGGCCCTGGCCTCGGCGAGGGTGTCCGACAGCAGCCCGCTGTTCCCACCGGTGAATTCGGACCCGCTCACTTGGCGTCCCCCTCGATCTCGGCGGTGTCGGCCGCGTTGGCGGCGACCTCGGCGTCGGTGTCGTACAGGCCGAAGTATCGGGCGGCGGTGTCCATGTCCTTGTCGCCGCGGCCGGACAGGTTGACGACGATCAGCCCGTCCTTGCCCAGTTCCTTGCCGACCTCCATGGCCCCGGCCAGCGCGTGCGCGCTCTCGATCGCCGGGATGATGCCCTCGGTGCGCGACAGCAGACGCAGCGCCTGCATGGCGGCGTCGTCGGTGACCGCGCGGTACTCGCCGCGGCCGCTGTCCTTGAGGTAGGAGTGCTCGGGGCCGATGCCCGGGTAGTCCAGGCCCGCCGAGATGGAATAGGGCTCGGTGATCTGGCCCTCGTCGTCCTGGAGGACGTACGAGCGCGAGCCGTGCAGGATGCCGGGCTCGCCCGCGGTGAGGGTCGCCGCGTGCTCGCCGGTGTCGACGCCGTGACCGGCCGGCTCACAGCCGATCAGCCGGACACCGGCGTCCGGGATGAAGGCGTGGAAGAGGCCGATGGCGTTGGAACCGCCGCCGACGCAGGCGACCGCCGCGTCGGGGAGGCGGCCGGCCCGCTCCAGGATCTGGCGGCGGGCCTCGACGCCGATGACGCGGTGGAAGTCGCGCACCATCGCCGGGAAGGGGTGCGGTCCGGCGACCGTGCCGAACAGGTAGTGGGTGCGGTCGACGTTGGCGACCCAGTCGCGGAAGGCCTCGTTGATGGCGTCCTTCAGCGTGCGGCTGCCGGACTTCACGGCCACGACCTCGGCGCCCAGCATGCGCATGCGCGCCACGTTGAGCGCCTGGCGCTGGGTGTCGATCTCGCCCATGTAGATGGTGCACTCGAGGCCGAAGAGGGCGCAGGCGGTGGCCGTCGCCACGCCGTGCTGGCCGGCGCCGGTCTCGGCGATCACGCGCGTCTTGCCCATGCGCCGGGTGAGCAGTGCCTGCCCGAGCACGTTGTTGATCTTGTGGGAGCCGGTGTGGTTGAGGTCCTCGCGCTTGAGGAACACCCGGGCGCCGCCGGCGTGTTCGGCGAACCTCGGCACCTCGGTGAGGGAGCTGGGCCGGCCGGTGTAGTGGACGAGCAGGTCGTCGAGCTCGCGGGCGAACTCGGGGTCGTGCTTGGCCTTGTCGTACTCGACGGCGACCTCGTCCACGGCGGCGACGAGGGCCTCCGGGATGAACTTGCCGCCGAAC
The DNA here is from genome assembly GCF_031456635.1 of Streptomyces sp. 3330. Classification (NCBI taxonomy): domain Bacteria; kingdom Bacillati; phylum Actinomycetota; class Actinomycetes; order Kitasatosporales; family Streptomycetaceae; genus Streptomyces; species Streptomyces sp. 3330. The sequence goes on along the minus strand of NZ_JAVDVA010000015.1, from coordinate 66,172 downwards.
GCGCCGAAGTAGCCCTCGGCGCTGGGGACCTGACCCTCGGGGTCGGGAATGAAGAACTCGCTGGGCATGCGGAAACCTCACGGTGAGTGTGTGTCGGACACGGTCGCCGTGGGGGCGGGGAGGGGATGGTCAGCCGGTTGCGTGACCGTCGTGGCCGGTCACGCCCGCGCGGCGGCAGCCGCACATCCGAAAGAGCCCCGCGCCCCTGACGGGGCGCTGCCATCGCATGCCGTTGACCTGGCCGGGCTCGTCCCCGATGACGTAACGCACACGCCTGCCGTGCACCCGGCGGGCGGGCGCGCGGCAGCCACGGGGGCGGCAGCCGCGCGCGAGGCGGGCGTACCGGTCCATGGCCGTCGTCGTGGGTGTCATCGGGCCCGATCCTACCGGGGGATCAGCCGCGGCCGTGCCGCAGAGCGGGGTGTTCGCCCGCCGCCACCAGGTCGGCCACCGCGGTCTTCGGGTCGCGGCCGGTGACGAGGGACTCGCCGACCAGGACCGCGTCGGCGCCGGCGTTGGCGTACGCGATGAGGTCGTGCGGGCCCCGGACGCCGGACTCGGCGACGCTGACGACATGGGCCGGGATCTCGGGGGCGACGCGCTCGAAGGTGCCCCGGTCGACCTCGAGGGTCTTCAGGTTGCGCGCGTTGACGCCGATCACCTTGGCGCCCGCGTCGACCGCGCGCTCCACCTCGTCCTCGTCGTGGACCTCGACGAGGGGGGTGAGGCCGATGGAGACGGCACGCTCGATCAGCGACTCGAGGGCGGGCTGCTCGAGGGCGGCCACGATCAGCAGCGCGAGGTCGGCGCCGTACGCGCGGGCCTCCCACAGCTGGTACGAGGTGACGATGAAGTCCTTGCGCAGCACGGGGATGTCGACCCGCGCGCGGACCGCCTCGAGGTCGGCGAGGGAGCCGCCGAAGCGGCGCTGTTCGGTGAGGACGGAGATGACGGCCGCGCCGCCCGCCTCGTAGTCCGCGGCCAGGCCGGCCGGGTCGGCGATCGCGGCCAGCGCGCCCTTGGACGGGCTGGAGCGCTTGACCTCGCAGATCACCTTGACGCCGTCGCCCCGGAGCGCGGCCACCCCGTCCTTGGCCGCGGGGGCCTTCGCCGCGCGCTCCTTGAGCTCGTCGAGGCTGACGCGCGCCTGCCGCTCCGCGAGGTCGGCACGGACTCCGTCGATGATCTCGTCGAGCACACTCACGCGAGCGGCCCCCTTCCAGCGGTTGAGAGACGGGTGACGTTCCAGCGACCAGTAGAAAAGAGGTGGTCACTGCGATGGTATCCGGAGGAGGGCGAAGGCCTCACATCCGGTTGACGGCGGTCCCTCCCCCGCCCTCGACCAAGCTTCGCATGCTCGGGCGGGAGGTGCCCCCGTACTGGACGTTCGCCAGTTGATCAAGGATGCAGCCAGCCACCGAACGGCAGGTTCCGGACAACCGTGAAGACCAGCAGGAACGCGCCGAGCGTCCACAGCCGTGCCGGGGTGGGTTCCACGCGCGCGGGGCGGCCGCGCACCGCGCGGACCACCCAGACGGTCCACAGCACCGCGAAGCCGAGGTAGCCGACGACCGCGAGCGCGTTGTCGTGCAGCGCGGCGGCGAAGTCCCCGTGCGCGAAGGCGTGCGCGCTGCGCAGTCCGCCGCAGCCCGGGCAGTACAGGCCCGTGAGGCTCAGCAGGGGGCAGACCGGGTAGTGGCCGGGTTCGTTGGGGTCGACGGCCGCGACGTACGCGAAGGCGCCGGCGACCGCGGCGAGGATCCCGGCGGGCACCGCCAGTCGTCCGAGCACGGTCGGCGGGGGTGTCCCGGGCGTCCGGGGTGTCACTCGCTGGCTGTCGGCGTTCACGCCTCGCATTGTGCCCCGCCGGGGCGTCCCGCGCGCGTGAGGGGCGGCCGGTGAGCACCGGCCGCCCCTCACGAGGTCCCGCGGACGTCCTGCCGACGTCGTACGGCGGCTCAGGCCTCCGCGGCCGCCGGCTCGCGGGTGGCCGTGACCTGGGGCGCCGGGTGGGCGTCCTTCGGCATGCCGAGGCCCATCGCGCGCATGACGCCGCCGACGACACCACCGAGGGCCACGATCACCATGCCGGCCCAGAAGCCGAGCGGCTCGGCCATCACCATGAACGCGCCCGCGACGGCGAACCCGATGAAGGCGATGGTGACACCGGTCCAGGCGGCCGGGGTGTGTCCGTGGCTGCTGCCCGCCATGACTTGCTCCTCATTGCTGTCTCTGTGTCCGTCCGAGCCGGACGCTCGTCGTCCATTGTCCCGTAACTCGCGCGCGTCGTGGACGCCGGGGTGGCCTCCGCTCGCGTCTGATGCACCACATTCGGGACCCGCGCGAGCGGACGCCGGCCGGACGCCGCGCGCGGTCGGGTTCAGGCGGGGTCCGCGCCTGTCGGGTCCTCGCCCCGGTCCAGGGCCTTCCAGATGTCCTCGGGCCGGTCCGGGTCGACGGGCTTGGCCGCGCGCCGGGGGCGCGGCGTCCCGTCGCGCTCGTAGCGGCCGGACATCGCGGGCCACAGGCGGCCGTAGCGCAGGGCGAGCAGGCCGGCCAGCAGGATCAGGGCGCCGCCCGCGGCCGCGGCGTAGGGCCAGGCGGTGTGGCTGAAGGAGGCGACGGTCGCCGAGGTGTCGCCGGAGGCCCGGGCGGCCTGCTCGTCGAGCGCGGAGCCGTCGGAGGCGCCGAGCAGGGCGGCGGCCATGATGCCGGCACCGGACAGCGCGAGCAGCCCGGAGACCGCGAAGCGGCCCGCTCGGCGGACGGCGAAGACGGCGACGAGCGCGGCGAGGGCGGCTATGGCGAGCGCCGCGGGCACGCCCGTGACGTCACTGCCCCTGGCGGTCAGCGGGAAGGCGCCGCCGGCCACCGTGGCCTCGCCCTCCGACCAGCGCTGCCGGGTGGAGAGCAGGGTCACGACCGAGCCCAGCGCGCCGAACAGCAGGGCGAGCGCGAGGCTTCGGCGGCCGGACCCGGCGGGGGCGGCGGATTCGGATCGGGGGTGCGGAACAGCAGTCACGTACTCCACTATCGCCTGAACCCCGGGCGAACCGTCACCCGGGGTTCACGTGAGACGCGTCCTATCTTCGGCGCGCGCCCCGGCCGTCCGTCAGGAAGCGCCGTGGCCGCCCAGCCGGTTGGCGGTGTGGACGGCGCGCAGGACGGCCGCCGCCTTGTTGCGGCACTCCTGGTCCTCGGCGACCGGGTCGGAGTCGGCGACGATGCCCGCGCCGGCCTGGACGTAGGCGGTGCCGTCGCGCAGGAGGGCCGTACGGATGGCGATGGCGGTGTCGGAGTCGCCGGCGAAGTCGAGGTAGCCCACGCAGCCGCCGTACAGGCCGCGTCGGGACGGCTCCAGTTCGTCGATGATCTGCATGGCGCGCGGCTTGGGAGCGCCCGAGAGGGTGCCGGCGGGGAAGCAGGCGGTGAGGACGTCGAAGGCGGTGCGGCCCGCCGCCACCTTCCCGGTGACCGTCGAGACGATGTGCATGACGTGCGAGTACCGCTCGACGGACATGAAGTCGACGACCTCGACGGAGCCCGGTTCGCAGACCCGGCCCAGGTCGTTGCGGCCGAGGTCGACGAGCATGAGGTGCTCGGCGCGCTCCTTGGGGTCGGCGAGCAGTTCGTCGGCGAGAGCCTGGTCCTCCTGCGGGGTGGCCCCGCGGTGCCGGGTGCCGGCGATGGGGTGGACCATGGCGTGGCCGTCCTCGACCTTGACGAGGGCTTCCGGGGAGGAGCCCACGACGTCGAAGGCCTCGCCGTCCCCGTGCGGGAAGCGGAACAGGTACATGTACGGGGACGGGTTCGTCGCCCGCAGCACCCGGTAGACGTCCAGCGCGCTCGCGGTGCACGCCGTCTCGAAGCGCTGGGAGGGGACGACCTGGAAGGCCTCGCCCGCGCGGATGCGCTCCTTGATGTCCTCGACGGCGCTCTGGAAGTCGGGGCCGCCCCACAGGGCGCTGTACTCGGGCAGCTCCGAGGGCGGGAGGACGGCCGGGGGCTGCGCGACCGGCCGGGAGAGGTCGGCCTCCATGGCGTCCAGCCGGGCCACCGCGTCGGTGTAGGCCTCGTCGACGCCCGTGTCGAGGTCGTTGTGGTTGATCGCGTTGGCGATCAGCAGGACGGAGCCCTCCCAGTGGTCCATGACGGCGAGGTCGCTGGTCAGGAGCATGGTCAGCTCGGGCAGCCGCAGGTCGTCGCGGTCGCCGGGGCCGATCTTCTCCAGGCGGCGCACGATGTCGTAGCCGAGGTAGCCGACCATGCCGCCGGTGAAGGGCGGCAGGCCCTCCTCGTGGGGGGTGTGGAGGGTCTCGATGGTGGCGCGCAGGGCCGCGAGCGGGTCGCCGTCCACCGGGACGCCGACGGGCGGGGTGCCGAGCCAGTGGGCCTGGCCCTCGCGCGCCGTGAGGGTCGCGGCGGAGCGGACGCCGACGAAGGAGTACCGGGACCACGAGCGGCCGTTCTCCGCGGACTCCAGCAGGAAGGTGCCGGTGCGCTCGGCGGCGAGCTTGCGGTAGAGCGCGACCGGGGTGTCGCCGTCGGCGAGGAGCTTGCGGGTGACCGGAATGACGCGACGGTCGGTGGCCAGCTTGCGGAACGTCTCGAGGTCCATGGCGGCTGACCTTACTGATCGTCGGCGGGTACGCCGGAATCGGCGTCCGCGACCGGCACGTCGCCGGAATCGGCGTCCGCGACCGGCACGTCGCCGGAATCGGCGTTCTCGACCAGCACATCGGCGTCGAAGCAGGTGCGCGCGCCGGTGTGGCAGGCGGCGCCCACCTGGTCGACCTTGACGAGGACCGTGTCGGCGTCGCAGTCGAGGGCCACGGACCTGACCCACTGGAAGTGGCCGGAGGTGTCGCCCTTGACCCAGTACTCCCGGCGGCTGCGCGACCAGTAGGTGCAGCGGCCGGTGGTGAGCGTGCGGTGCAGCGCCTCGTCGTCCATCCAGCCGAGCATGAGCACCTCACCGGTGTCGTACTGCTGGGCGATGGCGGGGACGAGCCCGTCGGGGCTGCGCTTGAGGCGCGCGGCGATCCGGGGGTCGAGTGCGCTGGGCGGGGGCGTGCTGGTCATGTCTGCCATTGTGCCGTGCGCCACTGACAGTGACGGGCCGCGTCCACTGGGCGGACCTTCCGCGCAGTCGTAGGCTGACGGCATGTCGACTTTCGCCAAGCGTGAACGACTTCTGCTCGCCGACCTCCTGGAAACGGCGGGTCCCGAGGCTCCGACCCTCTGCGAGGGCTGGCAGACCCGGGACCTCGCGGCGCACGTGGTGGTGCGCGAACGCCGCCCGGACGCCGCCGGAGGCATCCTGATCAAGCAGCTCGCGTCCCGCCTGGACAAGGTGATGGAGGAGTTCGCCGCGAAGCCCTACGAGGAGCTGCTCCAGCTGATCCGCACGGGCCCGCCGCGCTTCTCCCCCTTCCAGCTCAAGCAGCTCGACGAGGCGTCCAACACGATCGAGTTCTACGTGCACACCGAGGATGTCCGCCGTGCCCGGCCCGACTGGACGCCGCGCGCGCTCGACCCGGTCTTCCAGGACGCCCTGTGGTCCCGTCTGGAGCGCACCGCCCGTCTGATGGGCCGCGGCGCCCCGACCGGCCTGGTGCTGCGGCGCCCGGACGGGCGGACGGCGGTCGCCAACCGGGGCACGCCGGTCGTGACGGCCACCGGGGAGCCCTCGGAGCTGCTGCTGTTCCTGTACGGCCGGCAGAGCGCCGCGGAGGTGGAGCTGGACGGCGAGAAAGAGGCGATCACGAGGCTGCACGGCGGGAAGCAGCTCGGAATCTGAGAGGCCGCACATGATCAAGGTCGCCATGACGAGCGTGTACGTCGACGACGTCACGAAGGCCCACGCGTTCTACACCGGGGTCCTGGGCTTCGAGACGCGTCTGCACATGGATCTCGGCGGGGGCACCCTGTTCGTCACCGTGGGCGCGGCGGAAGGGGCCCAGCCGGATCTCCAGCTGCTGCTGGAGCCCGGCCACGGCCCCATCGCGGAGCCGTACCGGGCGGCCCTGCGGGAGGCGGGGCTGCCGTGCATCGTCTTCTCGGTCGACGACCTCGACGCGGAGTACGAGCGGCTGCGGGGGCTGGGCGTGCGCTTCACCCATCCCCCGCAGGACCAGGGGCCGGTCGTCGCGGCCGTCCTGGACGACACGGTGGGCAACTTCGTGCAGCTGACCCAGCCGAAGCGCTGAGGTCAGCGCACCGGGTGCCCGGTCTCCCGCAGCGCGTCCTTGACCTGGCCGATCCGCAGGTCGCCGAAGTGGAACACGGACGCGGCGAGCACCGCGTCCGCGCCCGCGTCGACGGCCGGCGCGAAGTCGGCGAGCTTGCCGGCGCCGCCGGAGGCGATCACCGGGACCGTGACGTGCTTGCGCACGGCGGCGATCATCTCCAGGTCGTAGCCGTCCTTGGTGCCGTCCGCGTCCATCGAGTTGAGCAGGATCTCGCCCGCGCCCAGCTCGGCCGCGCGGTGCGCCCACTCGACGGCGTCGATGCCGGTGCCCCGGCGGCCGCCGTGCGTCGTCACCTCGAAGGTTCCGGCGGGGGTCCGCCGGGCGTCCACGGAGAGCACCAGGACCTGGCTGCCGAACCGTTCGGCGATCTCCTTGATCAGTTCCGGGCGGGCGATGGCGGCCGTGTTGACGCCGACCTTGTCCGCGCCGGCCCGCAGCAGCTTGTCGACGTCCTCGGGGGCGCGCACCCCGCCGCCCACGGTCAGTGGGATGAACACCTGCTCGGCGGTGCGGCGCACCACGTCGTAGGTCGTCTCGCGGTTGCCCGACGAGGCGGTGATGTCGAGGAACGTCAGCTCGTCGGCGCCCTCGGCGTCGTACACCTTGGCCATCTCGACGGGGTCGCCCGCGTCGCGCAGGTTCTGGAAGTTGACGCCCTTGACGACCCGGCCGTTGTCGACGTCCAGGCAGGGGATGACTCGTACGGCGAGGGTCATGCCGGGGCCCCTCCTCGATAGGCCTCCACCTCGACCTCGACGACCAGACTGGGGTCCACGAGGCCGGAGACGATGAGCATGGACGCGGCGGGCCGGACGGTCTCGAACAGCTCCTTGTGGGCGCGTCCGACGTCGTCCACGTCCCGCGCGTGGGTGAGGTACATCCGGGTGCGCACGACGTCGTCGCGCCCGAGGCCCAGCTGTTCCAGCGCCGCGAACGCGACGCCGAAGGCGTTGACCGTCTGCTCGTAGGGGCCGCCGCCGGCGATCTCGCCGTCCACTATCGACGTGCAGCCGGACACCAGCACCAGGCCGTTCGGCAGCGCCACCGCGCGGGAGTACCCGAAGGTCTCCTCCCAGGGCGCGCCGGTCGTGATGCGTCGTACCTCGCTCACCGGGCGACCGCCTCCAGGGCCTCTTCCAGGGTGAATGCCTTGGCGTACAGGGCCTTGCCGACGATGGAGCCCTCGACGCCGAGGGGCACCAGCTCCGCGATGGCCCGCAGGTCGTCGAGGGAGGACACGCCGCCCGACGCCACGACCGGCCGGTCCGTCACGGCGCACACGTTCTTCAGCAGTTCCAGGTTCGGGCCCTGGAGCGTGCCGTCCTTGGCGATGTCGGTCACGACGTATCGCGCGCATCCCTCCTTGTCGAGACGGGCCAGCGTCTCGTAGAGGTCGCCGCCGTCGCGGGTCCAGCCGCGGCCGCGCAGGGTGGTGCCCCGGACGTCCAGGCCGACCGCGATCTTGTCGCCGTGCTCGGCGATGACCTCGGCGACCCACTCGGGGGTCTCCAGGGCGGCCGTGCCCAGGTTCACCCGGGTGCAGCCGGTGGCCAGCGCGGCGGCGAGGGTGTCGTCGTCGCGGATGCCGCCGGACAGCTCCACCTTGATGTCCATGGCCTCGGCCACCTCGGCGATCAGGGCCCGGTTGTCGCCGGTGCCGAACGCGGCGTCCAGGTCGACCAGGTGCAGCCACTCGGCGCCCGCGCGCTGCCAGGCGAGGGCGGCCTCGAGCGGGGAGCCGTAGGAGGTCTCGGTGCCCGACTCGCCGTGCACGAGGCGGACGGCCTGGCCGTCGCGGACGTCGACGGCGGGGAGGAGTTCGAGCTTGCTCACAGTGTTCCGATCCAGTTGGTGAGGAGCTGGGCTCCGGCGTCGCCGGACTTCTCGGGGTGGAACTGCGTGGCCCACAGGGCGCCGTTCTCCACGGCGGCCACGAACGGCTTGCCGTGCGTCGACCAGGTCACCTTCGGCGCCCGCAGCAGCGGGTTGTGCACGTCGAGGGACCACTCCTGGACGGCGTAGGAGTGCACGAAGTAGAAGCGCGCGTCCGCGTCCAGGCCGGCGAACAGCTCGGAGTCGGCGGGGGCGTCGACGGTGTTCCAGCCCATGTGGGGCACGATCTCGGCCTGGAGCGGCTCGACCGCGCCGGGCCACTCGTCGAGACCCTCGGTCTCCACGCCGTGCTCGATGCCCCGCGCGAAGAGGATCTGCATGCCGACGCAGATGCCCATCACGGGGCGCCCGCCGGACAGCCGGCGGCCGATGATCCAGTCGCCTCGGGCCTCCTTGAGGCCGCGCATGCAGGCGGCGAAGGCGCCGACGCCCGGCACGAGCAGTCCGTCGGCGTTCATGGCCGTGTCGAAGTCACGGGTGATCTCGACGTCGGCCCCGGCGCGCGCGAGGGCCCGCTCGGCGGAACGGACGTTGCCGAAGCCGTAGTCGAAGACGACGACCTTCTTCGCGCTTTTCGCGCTGTGGGGGGCGCTGCTCAATTCCATACCTCCAGCCGCACGACGCCGGCCACGAGGCACATGGCGGCGCCGATCGAGAGCAGCACGATCAGGCTCTTCGGCATCTGTTGCTTGACGAAGGAGTAGATGCCGCCGACCAGGAAGAGGCCGACGACGATCAGGACGGTCGACAGTCCGCTCATGGTGCTACAGGGCGCCCTTCGTGGAGGGGAGGATGCCCGCCGCGCGCGGGTCGCGCTCGGAGGCGTAGCGCAGGGCCCGGGCGAGCGCCTTGAACTGGCACTCCACGATGTGGTGCGCGTTGCGCCCGTAGGGCACGTGCACGTGCAGCGCGATCTGCGCCTGGGCGACGAAGGACTCCAGGATGTGCCGGGTCATCGTGGTGTCGTACTCGCCGATCATCGGCGCCATCTTCTCGGGCTCGGTGTGCACGAGGTAGGGCCGGCCGGAGAGGTCGACGGTCACCTGGGCGAGGGACTCGTCCAGCGGGACCGTGCAGTTGCCGAAGCGGTAGATGCCCACCTTGTCGCCGAGGGCCTGCTTGAAGGCGGCGCCGAGCGCGAGGGCGGTGTCCTCGATGGTGTGGTGGGAGTCGATGTGCAGGTCGCCGTCGGTCTTCACGGTCAGGTCGAACAGACCGTGCCGGCCGAGCTGGTCCAGCATGTGGTCGAAGAAGCCGACGCCGGTCGACACGTCGACCTTGCCGGTGCCGTCGAGGTCGATCTCGACGAGGACCGACGTCTCCTTCGTCGTGCGCTCTGTACGTCCTACGCGGCTCATGGCCTCTGCTCCTTCTTCACATCACGGACCGCGTCGAGGAACGCGTCGTTCTCTTCGGGGGTTCCGGCGGTGACCCGAAGCCAGCCGGGCACGCCGTTGTCCCGTACCAGGACGCCCCGGTCGAGGATCTGCTGCCAGACCGCGTGGGCGTCTTCGAACCGGCCGAACTGCACGAAGTTGGCGTCGGACGCCGTGACCTCGTAGCCGATCGCGAGCAGCTCGCTCACCAGCCGGTCCCGCTCCGCCTTGAGCTGCTCGACGTACTTCAGCAGGGTGTCGGTGTGCTCCAGGGCGGCCAGCGCGGTCGCCTGGGTCACGGCCGACAGGTGGTAGGGCAGCCGGACGAGCTGGACGGCGTCCACGACCGCCGGGTGCGCGGCGAGGTAGCCGAGGCGCAGACCGGCCGCGCCGAAGGCCTTCGACATGGTGCGGGAGACGACGAGATTCGGCCGACCTTCGAGCAGCGGCAGCAGGGAGTCGCCGTGGCTGAACTCGATGTACGCCTCGTCCACGATCACCATCGAGGGCTTGGCCCGCTGTGCCGCCTCGTACAGCGCGAGGACCGTCTCGGCCGGGACCGCGGTGCCGGTGGGGTTGTTGGGGGTGGTGATGAAGACGACGTCGGGGCGGCGCTCGGCGACGGCCTTCTCGGCGGCCGCGATGTCGATGGTGAAGTCCTCGTTGCGGGGGCCCGAGATCCATCCGGTGCCCGTGCCGCGCGCGATGAGGCCGTGCATCGAGTACGACGGCTCGAAGCCGATCGCGGTGCGGCCCGGTCCGCCGAAGGTCTGCAGCAGCTGCTGGATGACCTCGTTGGAGCCGTTGGCGGCCCAAACGTTCGCCGGGCCGACCGGGTGGCCGGAGGTGTCCGTCAGGTACGCGGCGAGCCGCGTGCGCAGCTCGACGGCGTCCCGGTCCGGATAGCGGTTGAGGTCGCGGGCCGCCTCGCGCACCCGCTCCGTGATCCGCTCGACGAGTGCGTCGGGCAGCGGGTAGGGGTTCTCGTTGGTGTTCAGCCGCACGGGGACGTCCAGCTGGGGCGCGCCGTAGGGGGACTTGCCGCGCAGCTCGTCCCGTACGGGGAGATCGTCGATGCCGGTCACTTGCTCTCGGGAACCTTCCATCCGAACCGCGCCTTGATCGCCGCGCCGTGCGCGGGCAGGTCTTCCGCCTCGGCCAGCGTCACCACGTGGTGCGCGACGTCGGCCAGCGCGTCCCGTGTGTAGTCGACGATGTGGATGCCGCGCAGGAAGGACTGGACGGACAGGCCCGAGGAGTGGCAGGCGCACCCGCCGGTGGGCAGCACGTGGTTGGACCCGGCCGCGTAGTCGCCGAGGGAGACCGGCGCCCAGGGACCGATGAAGATCGCGCCCGCGTTGCGGACCCGGTCGGCCACGGCGGCCGCGTCGGCCGTCTGGATCTCCAGGTGCTCGGCGCCGTACGCGTCGACCACCCGCAGGCCCTCGTCCACGCCGTCGACGAGCACGATCGCGGACTGCCGGCCCTGCAGCGCCGGGACGATGCGGTCCTCGACGTGCTTGGTCGCCGCGACCTGCGGCTCCAGCTCCTTCTCGACCGCGTCCGCCAGCTCGACGGAGTCGGTGACCAGGACGGCGGCGGCCAGCGGGTCGTGCTCGGCCTGGCTGATCAGGTCGGAGGCGACGTGCACGGGGTCGGCCGTGCAGTCCGCGAGGACCGCGATCTCGGTGGGGCCGGCCTCGGCGTCGATGCCGATCTTGCCGGTGAAGTAGCGCTTGGCCGCGGCGACCCAGATGTTGCCGGGGCCGGTGACCATGTCGGCGGGCGGGCAGGACTCGGTGCCGTACGCGAACATCGCGACGGCGGTCGCGCCGCCGGCCGCGTACACCTCGTCGACGCCGAGCAGCGCGCACGCCGCGAGGATCGTCGGGTGCGGGAGACCGCCGAACTCGGCCTGCGCCGGCGAGGCGAGGGCGATCGACTCGACGCCGGCCTCCTGGGCCGGGACGACGTTCATGACGACGGAGGACGGGTAGACCGACCGTCCGCCGGGCGCGTACAGACCGACGCGGTCGACCGGCACCCACTTCTCGGTGACCGAGCCGCCCGGCACGACCTGGGTCGTGCGGGTCGTACGGCGCTGCTCGCGGTGGACCAGACGGGCGCGGCGGATGGACTCCTCCAGGGCCGCGCGGACCGCCGGGTCGAGCTGCTCGAGCGCGTCGGTGATCGCCCGCGCCGGGACGCGTACGGATTCCAGCCGGACCCCGTCGAACTTCTCGGCGAAGTCGATCAGCGCCGCGTCGCCCCGATGATGCACGGCCTCGCAGATCGGACGCACCTTCTCGAGGGCGGCCGAGACGTCGAAGTCGGCTCGGGGCAGCAGGTCGCGCAGGGCGGGGCCCTCGGGGAGGGCGTCGCCGCGCAGATCGATTCGGGAGATCACGCCGTCAATTCTCTCAGACCGGGATCGGGCGTCGTCCGCGCGTATCAATGGCTGATACAGAACCTGGCCGGAATCCGGAGGATCACGTTCACGCCCGGCGTTCGGGGCGTCACTCACCGGGCATGAACAGCTGTGCGAACACGGTGAGTGGCGAGGGAGGTGAGGGGTGTGACCGAGGGTGTGGGCAGCCGGGCGGGAGACGATCCCGGGGATCTGCCGGACGACCTGACCGCCGCCGAGGCCGGCATGTGGCAGGCCTTCCGCAACGGCAGCGTGTACGACCTGAGCAGCGGGGACACGGTCGTCGACGACCCGCACGGCGGGCATCCGTGGGGCGCGTCGCGGACCGTGCGGGCGCGGATCGTCGCCTGGCTGCTGCTGGCCGGGCCGCCCGCGCTGGCCGGCCGGGTCGCCTCGCTGAAACTGGCGGGGGTGCAGATCAGCGGCACCCTGGACCTCGCGGGCGGCACGGTGGTGCCGTACCTGGAGATGAAGCGCTGCCGGTTCGAGCACGAGGTGCTGCTGCCCGAGGCGCGGTTCACCACCCTGCGGATGGTGGACTGCTCGGTGCCGCGGCTGGAGGCGGCCCGGGTGCACACGGAGGGCGATCTGCACCTCCCCCGCTGCCGCTTCCACAACGGCGTGCGGCTGACCGACGCGCACATCGGCACGGACCTGCTGCTCAACCAGGCGATCGTCGACCGCGACCGCAGCGGCCGCTCGATCGCCGCCGACGGCCTGACGGTCGGCCAGGACTTCCAGGCCGAGCTGCTCGAATCGCACGGCGAGCTGAGCCTGCGCAGCGCCAAGATCGGCGTGTCGCTGAGCCTGCGCGGGGCGCGGCTGTCCAACCCGTACGCGCGGCTCGCGCTGAACGCGCCCCAGCTGACGGTGGAGCGCTCGCTGTACCTGACCCCGGCCGGCGTGGGCGGCCAGGCGCTGAGCGGCACGACACCCGCGCGCGGGACCCGCATCCAGCGCTTCGAGTGCCGGGGCGGGCTGCGGCTGGACGACGGGCGGTTCGGGGACGCCGTGGACCTGGAGCGGGCCCGGTTCGTCCTTCTGGAGGACCAGGAGCTGTCGCTGCGCCGGGTGCAGACGCCCGAGCTGCGCTTCCTCGGGGAGCGGCCGCCGCGCGGCAAGGTGGTGCTGTCGGGCGCCCGGGTGATCAACCTGGTGGACCGGGCGAGCGCGTGGCCGGGCCCCGGCAGCGTCCACATGGGCGGCTTCGCCTACGAGAACCTGGTGCCGCAGGGGCCGTTCCCGCTGGCCGAGCGGCTGCGCTGGGTGGCCGCGGCGACCGCCGAGTACGCCCCGGAGCCGTACGAGCGGCTGGCCACGGTGCTGCGGGCCGGCGGGGAGGACGAGGACGCCCGCGAGGTGCTGCTGGCCAAGCAGCGGCGGCGCCGCGAGACCCTGCCGCCGGCCGCGAAGCTCTGGGGCTACGTCCAGGACTGGACGGTCGCCTACGGGTACCGGCCGGGCCGCGCGGCGGTGTGGATGGCGGTGCTGTGGGCGGCGGGCTCGCTGGCCTTCGCGCACGCCGCGCATCCGCCCGTCCACCGGGACGGGCACCCGCCCTGGAATCCCGCCCTCTTCGCCCTCGACCTGCTGCTGCCGGTCATCGACCTCGGGCAGGTCGGCGAGTGGCAGCTGCGCGGCGGCTGGCAGTGGCTGTCCGCGGCGCTGATCCTGCTGGGCTGGATCCTCGCGACGACGGTGGCGGCGGGGGCCACGCGGCTGCTGCGCCGGGGCTGACCGGCGGCGGGCTCACCGACGGTTGCCGGGCGGTCGGCGGACGGTCACCTTTTACCGCCCCTTGACCTTGGGGTGTACAACTTTCGTGAAGGTGCCGGAACCCTCTGGCGCAATCTGAACCCGCGGCTTTTCAATGGTCGGCACCATGGCTCTGCTGCCCCCGTTCATCCGCGCCTCCCGGGCCTCCCGGACGGCACGGAACGCCGCCGCCCCCCACAGCGCCGCCGGGCTCCCCGCCGACGACGAGGTGCTCCTCGACGTGCCCGACGACCGGCTGGGACCCGCCCTGGTCGCCGCCGGGCTCGGCGCCTACGCGCCCGCCGCCCGGCTCATGGCGGAGACCCGGGAACGCGCCGAGTGGGAGTACCGGGACCGGTACGCGACCCGGCTCGCGTCCTTCGCGCACTCGCGTTCGGAGTGGTTCGAGGACTGGTGCGCCGCCGCCCCGCGCGACCCGGACGTGCTGCTCGTCGCCGCCCAGCTCGCGGTGGACCGGGCCTGGCGCTCACCGGCCCGGGCCGAGCTGCTGCGCGAGGTGAGCCCGCTGATCACGGCCGCCGCGCAGAGCGACGTCCGCGATCCGGTGCCGTGGCGGATCGCCCTGGACCACGCGCGCGGCACCCGTGCGGGACACAAGTACTTCGGCGAGCTGTGGTCGGCGGCGGTCCGCCGCGCACCGCACCACTACGGCTGCCATGTGGCCGCCAAGCGCTATCTCGCCGAGTCGTGGCACGGCTCCCACCGGGAGTGCTTCGACTTCGCCGACCGCGCCGCGCAGGACGCGCCGGCCGGCTCCCTCGTCCAGGCGCTGCCGGCCCGGGCCGCCTTCGCGTACCTGACCGACGGCTGCGGGCCCGAGGTGCCGCGCGAGCGACTGGACGCGGCGGCCGACCGTGCCCTCGCGCTCTCCGCCCGCTTCCCGTCCGGCGACCCGTGGCCGGCCGAGATCCGCAACGTGCTGACGTACGTCCTGGTCCGCCTGGAGCGTCACGACGAGGCCCTCACGCAGCTGCGCCTGATCGGCCCGTACGCCACGTCGTTCCCCTGGGACCGGCTGTCGGACGACCCGCTGGGACACTTCCTGGCGGTACGCGAGGACGTGCGCTCGGGGCCGTCCGAGCGGCCGCCCTGGAGTCCAGGGATCGGGCACGGCGGACGAGCCCACGCCCCGGACCACTAGGCTTCTGCGTCGTGACCACCGTCCGTCTGCCGCTCTTCCCCCTGAACTCGGCGTTGTTCCCGGGGCTCGTGCTTCCGCTCAACGTCTTCGAGGAGCGCTATCGCGCCATGATGCGCGATCTGTTGAAGACCCCCGAGGACGAATCGCGCCGGTTCGCCGTCGTGGCCGTCCGCGACGGCCATGAGGTGGCCCCCAGCTCCCCCGGCCTGCCCGACCAGACCGCGCTGCCCGACCGCGGCCCCGCGGCCGGCTTCGGCGAAGCCCCGCTCAAGGCGTTCCACGACGTCGGCTGCGTGGCCGACGCGGCGACGATCCGCGAGCGCGCCGACGGCACCTTCGAGGTGCTGGCGACGGGCACGACCCGCGTGAAACTGCTGTCGGTGGACGCGTCGGGCCCGTTCCTCACCGCCGAGCTGCAGGAACTGCCCGAGGACCCGGGCGACGAGGCGGGCGCGCTCGCGGAGGGGGTGCTGCGGGCCTTCCGCCAGTACCAGAAGCGCCTGGCGGGAGCGCGCGAGCGCTCACTGACCACCGGCGCGGACCTCCCGGACGACCCGTCGGTGGTGTCGTACCTGGTGGCGGCCGCGATGATGCTGGACACCCCGACCAAGCAGCGCCTGCTCCAGGCCCCCGACACGGCCTCCCGCCTGCGGGACGAGCTCAGGCTGCTGCGCGCGGAGACGGCGATCATCCGCAGCCTGCCCTCGCTGCCCGCGTCGGACCTGACGCGCGGCCCGACCAGTCTCAACTGAAGGCCCGCATGGCGAAGAAGCCGAAGAAACAGCAGTCCGCGGGCACGCCCGCGACGGTGGCCCTGACGGCGGCGGGCGTGGACTTCACCGTCCACGCCTACGACCACGACCCGAGCCACCCGTCCTACGGCGAGGAGGCGGCCGAGGCGATGGGCGTCTCCCCCGACCGGGTCTTCAAGACGCTGGTCGCGGACGTGGACGGCGCCCTGACGGTGGCCGTGGTCCCGGTGGCCGGTTCCCTGGACCTGAAGGCCCTGGCGTCGGCGGTGGGCGGGAAGCGGGCGGCGATGGCCGACCCCACGCTCGCGGAGCGCACCACGGGCTACGTCCGGGGCGGCATCTCCCCGCTGGGCCAGCGCAAGAAGCTCCCCACGGTCCTGGACGCCTCGGCCACGGCCCACTCCACGATCTGCGTCTCGGCGGGCCGCAGGGGCCTGGAGGTGGAACTCTCCCCGGCCGATCTGGCGGGCCTCACGGGGGCGGTCCTGTCCGGGATCGCCCGCGCCTGAACAGCCCGTCCGGCTCCCGGGGCCGGGGCCAACGGGCCGTTGCCGGGAGTTCCGGGGGCGGAGCCCCCGGGCGCTGCGACCGGGACGGGAACGGGCGGGAAGGGCGGGGACAGGCCGGCTGAGGGCGGACCCCTCCCTCAGCCCATCGGCGACCCGTACCCGTCCTTGGGCACACTCGTCTGCAGCTGATACGGATCAGGGTCCCGGGGCCCGAACAGCGACGTGAGCCCCAGATGCACCAGCGCCGCGGCGAACGGCCACGCCAGCAACGCGCCCTTCGCGCCGAGCTTCAGCGGCGCCGGGAAGGTGACCCCCTTGCCCGCCG
This sequence comes from Streptomyces sp. 3330, assembly GCF_031456635.1. Taxonomy (NCBI): domain Bacteria; kingdom Bacillati; phylum Actinomycetota; class Actinomycetes; order Kitasatosporales; family Streptomycetaceae; genus Streptomyces; species Streptomyces sp. 3330. Next base: position 49,721 of record NZ_JAVDVA010000015.1, on the reverse strand, counting down.
AGCGCGCGTGCGCGATCACATCGGACTCGGGTCCCAGCCACACCCCCAGCCGCCACGCCAGCAGCGAGCCGAGGAACCCGCCGACGGCGAGAGCGATCACCAGCGGCACTCCGCCGCGCCGCCGCCACAGGAACACGGCCACGGCGCTCACCGCCCCGCACGCCAGGGCCAGCAGCGTGAACGTCCCGTCCACGCCGATCGCCTGCTCGCCCTCGGTGTCCTTGAAGTAGACGACCCAGTTGTCGTCCACCAGCTCGCCGACGAGCGGCACCTTCGGCGCCAGCCACACCCACAGCAGCCCGAGCAGCGCCCCGGCGACCGCGACCGCCACCGTGATGACGGCGGCTTCGCGCAGTTCGGTCTTCATGCCGGGCCCGTCCTGTCCGTACGCGACGTCGTGGGGCGCGGTGGCCACCCCCGCGTACCCGCCGGGCGGCGGCGGCCAGGCCGTGTGCGGGGAGGGCTCGTGCGGCGGCGGAGGCGGAGTCAGCGGTGCGGTCACTCTGACATCGTGCCAGGCGCGCCTGTGCCGCGCGTCACCGGACGGCGGCCCGGCGGTACGCCCAGGTGGCGACGCCCAGGGAAACGACGCCGACCCCGGCGCACACGGCGAGGTCACCGAGGACGAACGCCCAGTCGGGACTGGCCCGGAAGGTCCGGGCGAACGCCTCGACCCCGTACGTCGACGGCAGCAGATCGCGGGCGAAGCGCACCGCCTCCGGCATCCGGTCCGGCGGCAGCACGCCCAGCAGCAGCGCCGCCGACATGCCGAGCTGCCCCAGGACGGTGGCCAGCTCGGGCCGCGGCGCGAGCAGCCCGAAGGCCGCGCCGAGCCCGGACAGCGCGGCGCCGGCCAGCGGGATCACGGCCACCAGTACCCACAGATGGGTGAGCGGCAGCCCGAACAGCACACATCCGAAGACCGCGGTCACCAGCGTGCCCGGCACGGTGAAGGACGCGTACGCGCCCGCCGCCCCGAGCACCACGGCGGCCGGCGGCACCGGCAGGGTCGCGTAGTGGTCCAGCCCGCCGCTCGCCCGCAGCTGCCCGAAGTACTGCGCGAGCAGGTTCAGCGCGACGAACGCGACCACGAGGACCGCGGAGCCCGCCACCACGGCCTCCGCCTCGCGGCCGCCGTCGACCACACCGCGCATCATGATCAGGATGCCGACCGACTGGAAGGTCGCCACGAACAGCAGCGGGATGCGCGCCACCCGGGCCCGGGACAGCTGCGCCCGGTACACGGCCACCAGCGACGGCCACAGCCGCGCGCGGGGGGCCAGCTCGGCGGCGGTGGCGCGGGGGGCCGTCGGTGCGGCGGCCCGGGCGCTTCCCGGCAGAACCTCGGCGGGTACGACACTCACGTGACGTTGCTCCTCTTCCCTACGGTTCCCCTACCGTGCCATACGGGCGCGGAGGCTCGCGCGCTCACCTCGGCGCCCGGCGCTCCCGCCGCCCTCATGCCCGCACCAGTCCCTGCCGCGCCGCCCCGCCCAGCGCCAGGTAGACGTCCTCAAGGCTGGGGGTGGCGAGCGTGAAGTCGTCCAGGGCGGCGAAGGCGGCCCCGCCGGTGACGGTGGCGACGACCGCGCGGGCCTCGTCGGGCGCGAGCCGCAGCGTCCAGCGGCGTCCCGACTCCACGGCCCGCTCGCGCAGCGCGGCGACCTCGGGCACGTCCAGCGGCGCCCGCTCCCGCCACACGAGTTCGACCCGCACCTCGTCGGCGACCTGCTCCTTGAGCCCGGTGGGGGTGTCGCAGGCGATGACCCGGCCCTGGTCGATGACGGCGACCCGGTCGAGGACGGTCTCCGCCTCGATGACGTTGTGGGTGACGAGCAGCACGGTCGTCCCGCGCTCGGCCCGCCGCCGGTCGACGGAGGCCCACACGGCCCGCCGGGCCACCGGGTCCATGCCGGTGGTCGGTTCGTCCAGCACGAGCAGGGACCGCTCCCCGACCAGCGCGGTCGCGAAGCAGGCCAGCCGCCGCTGCCCGCCGGACAGCTTGCGCAGCGGACGTCCGGCGATCGGTGTGAGCCCCAGCTCGTCGAGGACGGCGTCGCGCTCCCGGCGCGCCGTGCGCACGTCGAGGCCGCGCAGCCGTCCGGTGGTCTCGGCGGCCAGCGAGACGGTGAGGTCGTCGAGGGCGGTGGACTCCTGCCCGAGGTACGCGAGGATCCGCGCGGCCCGCTCGGGGTGGCGCACGATGTCGTGGCCGAGGATCTCCACGCTGCCCGTGTCGGGCCGCATCAGCCCGGTCATCTGGCGTACGAGGGTGGTCTTCCCGGCGCCGTTCGGCCCGAGCAGCCCGAAGATCTCACCGCGCCGGATGTCGAGGTGCACGTCGTCGGTGGCCCGGACCTCGGGTGTCGCGGGAGTGCCGCGCCGGCCGCGGACGGCCGGATAGGTCTTGGTCAGCCCGCGCACGGCACACACGACCTCGTCCCGGTGCCGAATGGGCGGTGCCGCGCGCTTACTCACAAGGGACGAGCCTACGGGGTCACGGACCGTCGCTGTCCGTCGGGGCGTCTCCCGCGGGGGGTTCAGTCCCCCGCCGGGGCGTGCTCGGCGGCGGTCCGCACGTCGATCTCGCGCCAGAATCCCGCCCGGATGGCGTACCGGTCGTGTTCGTCGATCTGGTCGTCCTTGTGCGCGAGGAGTCCGAAGCGGGCCGCGTATCTCAGCAGCTCGCCGTCGATCCGGTGCGGGATGCGCGGGTACATGCCCGACAGCTTCTGGAGCTGGCCCTGTTCGCCGAGGCGCGCCATCCACCGGCGCGCGAAGACCTGCCCCACCTCGTACGGGTCGCCGCCGACGGTGGTGATGTCCTCCTCGCGGTCGGCCCACCGCTGCTCCGCCGTGGTGAGCTGCGCGAGCGTCGGCATCGCGGCGACCTCGGAGGGCTCGGCGGGGATCCCGGGACGGTCGACCCACCCCTTGTCGGAGGACCAGCGCAGGGTGGCCGTGGTGGGGTGCTGGACGGCCAGCGCGCCGGGGGCGCGCAGCGCGGCCAGGTCCTTGGGGGTCGGCACACCGCCCTTGGGCGCCGGCGCCCGCTCCTCGGCGCCGTTCTCGGAGGCGCCGGCCGCGGAGGCGTGCTCGGTCTCCTCGGGGCCCCGCTCGGCGGGGCGGGCGAGGCCGGAGTCGGGCAGCGGCGCGGAGAGGATCGCGGCGATCTCGGGCCGGGGCGCGGGCGGCGACGCGCAGGTGCCGGCGAGTTCCTTCGCGCGGACGGCCTTGGTGATCCAGGTGCGGTCCAGGACCCGTCGTTCGTCGGCCTCGGCGACGAGGTCCTCGGACTGGTTGTAGTCGCCGTCGGCGGCCTGGACGGCCCACAGGTGGACGGCGACGCCGTGCTCCTTGGCAGCCATCATGCCGGGCAGCAGATCGCCGTCGCCGGTGACGAGGACGACGTCGGAGCAGGCGCGGTTGCGGGCCAGTTCGGTCAGCTCGGCGTGCATGGCGGCGTCGACGCCCTTCTGGGCCCAGCGGCCGTCGCTGCGGGTCAGCGCGCCCAGCCGGACGGTCACCCGGGGCATCACGCGCAGTCTGCGGTGTTCGGGCTGGGGAACGCGGTCCGGGGCGCCGTCGAACCAGTAGATGCGCAGCAGCGGCCGCTCGGTCTCGGACTCGGCCTGTTCGCGCAGACCCTGGACGAGGGCGTTGTGGTCGACGGTGATCCTCGATCGCGAGGGCTCCCCGGCGAGGAGGCTGGCGGCGGCCCCCAGCAGATACCCGGCGTCCACCAGGACGATGCAGCGGTCCACACGACTCACCCTCTTTCCGGGAGGTTTGCATCGGGCCTTCTTCGAGTCTGCCCGACGGCGCGGAGGTTAACGGCCGGAACTCGATCTTCGGCGTGGCGTTTCGGGAGCTTCCGCTCCGACAACCCCTGTTACAGACGGTAATTATCCGAAATGCGTTGTAAGTCAGCCTATGTGAGTCTGGTCCCGTCGATGGCCCCCCGATCCCCCCAGGAGGCAGATCACCATGGCCAAGAACAAGAAGCAGGAGCGTAAACAGCCGCAGTCCGAGCGTGGCCAGCAGGCGGCCCAGCAGTCCTCGATGGAGTCGCAGGCCGAGCAGCGCATCGCACAGGTGACGCCGGCCGATGTCGCCCGCAAGGGCCGGCAGAAGCGCTTCGGCCACAACTGACAGCCGGGCGACGGGCCGTGACGGCCCGGACGCACCGAGGGGCGCATCCGGTACCGGATGCGCCCCTCGCGCGTGTCCTGCCCTGTCGTCCGCCGGGTGTTCCGGGGAACGACGTGTCCTTCGTGCCCGCCGCGCTCAGCCGGCCAGGCAGGACGGGCCGAGCAGCACCTTCAGATCGCCGAACAGCGCGGGGTCCGGCTTGACCCGGTGCCGGTCCAGCCGCAGGACGGTCGTCTTGGTCGGGCCCTGGAGCCTGATTCGGACCTCGCTGTCGCCCCGGTGGTGCGTGAGGATCTCCCCCAGCCGGTTGATCATCGGCGGGGTGACCCGGGTGGCCGGGATGGTGAGGATCACCGGGGCGTTGGTGCCCGCGTTCGACAGGTCGGGGACCTGGAGCTCCATGGCGACGAGCCGCGGCACGTCCTCCCGCTTGTCCAGGCGGCCCTTGACGAAGACGACGGCGTCCTCGACAAGTTGGGTCGAGACGAGCTGGTAGGTCGCCGGGAAGAACATGCACTCGATGGAGCCCGCGAGGTCCTCGACGGTCGCGATCGCCCAGGCGTTGCCCTGCTTGGTCATCTTCCGCTGGAGACCGGAGATGATGCCGCCGATGGTGACGACCGCGCCGTCCGCGTGCTCGCCGCCGGTGAGCTGGGCGATGCCCGCGTCCGCCTTGTCGGACAGCACGTGCTCCAGGCCGAAGAGCGGGTGGTCGGAGACGTACAGACCGAGCATCTCCCGCTCCTGGGCGAGCAGATACGTCTTCTCCCACTCGTCGGTCGTGAACTCGACGTCGAGTCCGAAGCCGGGCTCGCTCGTCTCCTCCTCGCCCATGCCGCCGAAGAGGTCGAACTGGCCCTCGGCCTCCTTGCGCTTGACCGCGACCACGTTGTCGATCATCGGCTCGAAGTGCGCGGTGAGGCCCTTGCGGGTGTGCCCGAGGGTGTCGAACGCGCCCGCCTTGATCAGCGACTCCGTGGTGCGCTTGTTGCACGCGACCGCCTCGACCTTGTCGAGGTAGTCGGGGAACGAGGCGTACTTGCCCTTGGCCTTGCGGCTCCTGATGATCGACTCCACGACGTTGGTGCCGACGTTGCGCACGGCCTCGAGGCCGAAGAGGATCACGTCGTCGCCCTGCGCGGCGAAGTTGTGCACCGACTCGTTGACGTTCGGCGGGAGCACCTTGATGCCCATGCGCCGGCACTCGTTGAGGTAGACGGCCGACTTGTCCTTGTCGTCCTTGACCGAGGTGAGCAGTCCGGCCATGTACTCGGCGGGGTGGTTCGCCTTCAGGTAGGCGGTCCAGTACGAGACCAGGCCGTACGCGGCGGAGTGCGCCTTGTTGAAGGCGTAGCCGGCGAACGGGACCAGCACGTCCCACAGGGCCTTGATCGCCTCGTCGCTGTAGCCGTTCTTCTTGGCGCCGGCCTGGAAGATGGTGAAGTTCTTCGCCAGTTCGTCGGGCTTCTTCTTGCCCATCACGCGGCGCAGGATGTCGGCCTCGCCGAGCGAGTACCCGGCGATGATCTGGGCGGCCTTCTGCACCTGCTCCTGGTAGACGATCAGGCCGTAGGTGACCGCGAGGACCTCTTCGAGCGGCTCCTCGAGCTCCTTGTGGATCGGGGTGATCTCCTGGAGCTTGTTCTTGCGGAGCGCGTAGTTCGTGTGCGAGTCCATGCCCATCGGGCCGGGCCGGTAGAGCGCGGAGACGGCGGAGATGTCCTCGAAGTTGTCGGGCTTCATCAGGCGCAGCAGCGAGCGCATGGGGCCGCCGTCGAACTGGAAGACGCCGAGGGTCTCGCCGCGCTGGAGGAGTTCGAAGGTCTTCGGGTCGTCCAGCGGCAGGGCCAGCAGGTCGAGGTCGATGCCCTTGTTGGACTTCACCATCTTGACGGCGTCGTCCATGATCGTCAGGTTGCGCAGGCCGAGGAAGTCCATCTTCAGCAGGCCGAGCGACTCGCACTGCGGGTAGTCCCACTGCGTGATGGTCACGCCGTCCGTGTGCCGCACCCAGATCGGGGCGTGGTCGACGATCGGCTCGCTGGACATGATCACGCCGGCCGCGTGCACACCCATCTGCCGGACCAGTCCTTCGACGCCCTTGGCGGTGTCGATGACCTTCTTGACGTCCGGCTCGTTCTCGTACATCGCGCGGATCTCGCCCGCCTCGCTGTAGCGCGGGTGCGAGGGGTCGGTGATGCCGTTGAGGTCGATGCCCTTGCCCAGGACGTCGGCGGGCATGGCCTTGGTGAGGCGGTCGCCCATCGCGTACGGGTAGCCCAGCACACGCGCGGAGTCCTTGATGGCGTTCTTCGCCTTGATCTTGCCGTAGGTGCCGATCATGGCGACCTTGTCGGCGCCGTACTTCTCCGTCACGTACCGGATCACCTCGACGCGCCTGCGCTCGTCGAAGTCGATGTCGACATCGGGCATGGAGACGCGCTCGGGGTTGAGGAACCGCTCGAAGATCAGGCCGTGCGGGATCGGGTCGAGGTCGGTGATGCCCATCGCGTAGGCGACGATCGAGCCGGCCGCGGAACCACGGCCGGGACCGACGGCGATGCCCTGGTTCTTCGCCCACATGATGAAGTCGGCGACGACGAGGAAGTAGCCCGGGAACCCCATCTGGATGATGACGTCCATCTCGTACTCGACCTGCTTCTGCCGGTCCTCGGGGACGCCGCCCGGGAAGCGGCGGTCCATGCCCCGGCGGACCTCCTCCTTGAACCAGGTGACCTCGGTGAAGCCGTCGGGGATGTCGAACTTCGGCATGAGGTTCTTCGCCTCGAACATGCCGGTGGTGTCGATCTGCTCGGCCACCAGGAGCGTGTTGGCGCAGCCCTCCTGCCAGGCGTCCGAGGAGTCGATGGCGTACATCTCGTCGGTGGACTTCAGGTAGTAGCCGGTGCCGTCGAAGCGGAAGCGGTCCGGGTCCGAGAGGTTCTTGCCGGTCTGGATGCACAGCAGCGCGTCGTGGGCGGTCGCCTCGTGCGCGTACGTGTAGTGCGAGTCGTTGGTGACCAGCGGCGGGATGCCGAGCTTCTTGCCGATCTCCAGGAGGCCGTCGCGGACCCGGCTCTCGATCTCGATGCCGTGGTCCATCAGCTCCAGGAAGTACCGGTCCTTGCCGAAGATGTCCTGGTAGTCGGCGGCCGCCTTGAGCGCCTCCTCCTTCTGGCCGAGGCGCAGCCGGGTCTGGAGCTCGCCGGAGGGGCAGCCGGTGGAGGCGATGAGCCCCTCGGACCACTGGGCGATGGTCTCCTTGTCCATCCGGGGCCACTTCTGGAGCCAGCCCTCGGCGTAGGCGTCCGAGGAGAGCCGGAAGAGGTTGTGCAGGCCCGTCGCGTTGGCCGCCCAGATCGTCTTGTGGGTGTAGCCGCCGGAACCGGAGACGTCGTCGCGCTTCTGGTGCGGCTGGCCCCACTGGATCTTGCGCTTGTTGCGCCGCGACTCGGGGGCGACATACGCCTCGATCCCGATGATCGGGGTGACTCCGGCCTTCTTCGCGGTGTGGAAGAAGTCGTACGCCCCGTGCAGGTTGCCGTGGTCGGACATGGCGATATGGGTCATGCCCATCTCGTTGCACGCGTTGAACATGTCCTTCAGCCGCGCGGCACCGTCCAGCAGCGAGTACTGGGTGTGGACGTGCAGGTGCGTGAACGGCGGCTTTGACACGGCTGCGGCCTCCAAGGGGAACATGCGTCGACAGGTGTCCCACAGGTTGCGGGCGGTCCGGGGGACAGCGTCGAAGTCTATGCCTCGCGACTGACACCCGGGCTCGTTCCCCACGTACCTTCACGGGTGGGGCCGCGGGCACTTTCGTCCGCCCCCGCCCGTTGGATGCGACAGAAACGCTGTCGTACATGTCATGCACCAGGAGGCACCAGCGATGTCGGTTCCGCAGCTCAACGACGAGCACCGCGGCGAGGAGATCCTCGCCGTCTTCGACACCGCGTTCGGCGAGCTCCTGGCCGCCGACCCGGCCGCGTTCCGGGTGAAGTTCCGGAAGATGGCGGCCTCCGCGTTCGCGTTCTACCGGGGCACCGCCGGCCTCTTCTACCACGATGTGGACGCCGAGAAGCGGGGCGGCCCCTTCCTCGACGAGCGCACCTCGCGCGTGTGGATCCACGGCGATCTGCACGCCGAGAACTTCGGCACGTACATGGACGCGACCGGCCGGCTGATCTTCAACGTCAACGACTTCGACGAGGCGTACGTCGGCCCCTTCACCTGGGACCTGAAGCGCTTCTCCGCTTCCATCGCCCTCATCGGCTACGCCAAGGCGCTCGGCGACGAGCAGATCAGCGAGCTGGTGGAGGTGTACGCGGGCGCGTACCGGGAGCGGATCCACGCGCTGGCCACCGGCGCCAAGAGCGACGAGGTGCCGCCCTTCACCCTGGACACCGCGCAGGGCCCGCTGCTCGACGCGCTGCGCGACGCCCGCTCGCTGACCCGCTTCGGGCTGCTGGACTCGATGACGGAGATCCGTGACTTCGAGCGCCGCTTCGCGCCGGGCGGCGGCTCGATCGAGCTGGACGCCGCCACCCGCTACAAGGTGCTCGCGGCCTTCGACGGCTATCTGGAGACGCTGCCGGAGACCTCCCTGGCCCGCCCGGACTCCTACCGCGTGAAGGACGTCGTCGGCCGCCGGGGCATCGGCATCGGCTCGGCCGGCCTGCCGTCGTACAACATCCTCCTCGAGGGCCACAGCGACGCCCTGGAGAACGACGTCGTGATCTACATCAAGCAGGCCCAGACGCCGGCCGTCTCCCGGCACATCACCGACCCCGCGATCCGGGACTACTTCCAGCACGAGGGTCACCGCACGGTGATCTCCCAGCGCGCCCTCCAGCAGCACGCCGACCCGTGGCTGGGCTGGACCGAGCTGGGCGGCGCGGGGCAGCTGGTCGCCGAGGTCTCGCCGTACGCGGTCGACCTGGACTGGGGCGACATCGACGACCCGGAGGAGATCGCGGGCGTCGTCGCCGACCTGGGCCGGGCCACCGCCACCATGCACGCGGCGGCGGACGACACCTCCGGCGAGTCCCTGGTGCCCTTCTCCACCGAGCGCGCCATCGACGCGGCGATCGCGGCCGACGAGGACGGCTTCGCGCCGCTCCTGGTCGACTTCGCGCACACCTACGGCGCCCGCGCGCGCACCGACCACCAGATCTTCGTCGACCTGTTCCGCAACGGCCGTATTCCAGGTCTGTGACGGTCCGCGTTCTCACAGGGACCCTTTAGGGGCCTCCTACGGGAGCACGTGACACACTCTCCTCCGCTATGGACATATCCGGGACCCGCCTCAGAGCCGTACGCGCGGCGCTGTTCACGGCATGCGTCGTGACGCTCAGCACCGCGTCGCACGTGCTGCTGTCGCGGGCCCCGCTGCCGCTCAACACGGTGGCCGCCGTCGCGGCCGCCGTGTTCGCCCTCGCGTACGTCCTCGCGGGCCGCGAGTGCGGCTTCGGGCGGATCGCCGCCGTGCTGATCCCGCTGGAGCTGGCGGCCGACACGGTCTTCACCACCGGCCAGCACGTCTGCTACGGCCGGGCGGGCGGCCCCGTCGCCGGCCCGCTGGCCTCGGTCGGCTGGGACGTGCTGTGCGGCGACGGCACACCCGTCGGCACCCCGCTGGCCCAGGTCACGGGCACCGACCCGGACCAGCTCGGCGGGCTCCTCGCCCACCCCGACCCGGCCGCCGCGTGGCTGCTGCTCGGCGCGCACGTCTGCGTCGGCCTGATCGCGGCCGCCTGGCTGCGCCGGGGCGAGCGGGCGCTGGCCCAGCTGCTGCGGGCCGCGACCGCGACCACGTTCCGGCCGCTGCTGCTGGCCGTCGCCGCCGTGACCGTGCGACGCGCCCCGGCGGCCCGCCGCCTGCCGCGGCCCGTCCGCCGGTCGACCACCGTCCGCGAGCGGATTCTCGTGCACTCCCTGGGACGGCGTGGACCGCCGTGCTCGCCCGCCGCGGCCTGAACAGACCCTCACGTCTGCGCGGGCCCGGCACCCCGAGCACCACCCCCAGTCCCTCAGTCCCCACACGAACTTCCGCGTACGGCATCCGTGCGCGCCCCTTTGGAGAACACCATGAGCAAGCGGAACAGCGCGGCGGCGAAGACGGCGGCCAGGGAGCGGCTGCGCATCGAGCGCGAGCGCGAGGCCAAGCGCGCCAAGGTCAAGCGGCAGATCATCGTCGCCTGCTCGGTCGTCGGCGTGCTCGCCCTGGCGGGCGGCATAGGTTACGCCGTCGTCCAGGCGAACAAGCCGAGCTACTGGGAGGAGGCCAAGGACGCCAAGGTCGTCGCTCCCGCCAACACGTCAGGCACGAACGGCACGACCGTCATCCTCGGCAAGAGCACGGCCAAGAAGGTCCTCAAGATGTACGAGGACCCGCGCTGCCCGGTCTGCGCCTCTTTCGAGCAGACTGTGGGTCCCGCGGTGAAGACCGACTTCGACGCCGGCAAGTTCAAGATCCAGTACGTCGGCGGCACGTTCCTGGACGGCGACCAGCTCAAGGACGGCACGATCGGCTCGCGCGGCGAGGGCTCCAAGAACGCGATGAGCGCCATGGGTGCTGCGCTGAACGTCAGCCAGGAGGCGTTCCTGGAGTACAAGACTGCGCTCTACTCGGCAAAGTGGCACCCGGAAGAGTCGGAAGACAAGTTCAAGAGCGACAGCTATCTCATCGAGGTGGCCGACACGGTTCCCGCTCTGAAGGGCAACACGAAGTTCCAGACCGCCGTCAAGAACGGTACGTACGACGCGTGGGCGCTGGCCATGTCGAAGACCTTCGACACCAACAAGGACGACGTCAGCGGCACCCCGACCCTGGTCATGGACGGCAAGAAGCTGACCGACTCCGGCGGCCAGAACGCCCCGATGACCGTGGCCGACTTCACCACGGCGATCACGGCAGCACTCAAGGACTGATCCCACCTTCGAACCCACAAAGACAGGCAGGCTCAGCCTCGTCGGCCTGTTTATGACCTTGTTCGACGTCCGATCTCCACAGCAACGTGATCACCCCACCCGAATATTCGCACGTTTGTTCGGGTGGGGTGATCACGGAAGAACAAGTGGAAATCGGGGTGACTCCAAGTTGACCGACTGGAGCAGCAACATCAAGCGCGCGTTGACGGGGGCCGGCGTGGCCGCGGCAGTGGTAACGCTCAGTGCCGCACCGGCCTTCGCGGGAACCAATCTTCATCTCAAGTCATACAGCGAGAGTTGTGGAGCCCTGGGCTGCACCACCATTGAGCACGCAGACGGCTACTTCTACCACGACGGCGACCACTGGAAAGTCCGCGACAACTACGCAGATGGACACCGGGCGGTTCTGGAAGTCCAGTGGGGTGACTCCAGCGGAAGCCACGTACTCCGGATTCAGGACACGAACGGCTCGGGAAACTCCTGCGCCGAGGGCAACAAGAACCTGACGGAAGGCCAAAAGGTCACAGTCATCACCTGGCACCAGGATGGGGCAGGCGGATCCCCGAAGAACATGTTCCGAGGATCGGCTACTGCCTGATGCTCAGCGGCTCTTGACCGCCGCTGCCATCGCTGGAGGGGCGGGCAGGGATCAACCGGCATGAAGAGCGGGCGAACTTTTGGGAGTTCGGCCGCTCTTCTGTCGTACTGGTCAGTAATCTGATCGTCCGTGACCAGTCGATACAGATCCTCCGAGAGCGCCGACACCTCGTCAGAGCGCCCCAACTCGCTGTCGCCGCGCCGCCGTACGGCGCTCAAGGCCGTGGCCGCCACCGCCGTGCTGGCCGGCCCGCTCGCCGCCGCGCTGCCCGCCCGGGCCGCCGAGGCCCCCGTCTTCCTGCACGGCCTCGCCTCCGGCGACCCGCTGCCCGACGGCGTCCTGCTGTGGACCCGGGTGACACCCGTCCCCGAGGCGACCCCCGGCTCCGGGCTCGGCCCGGCCACCGACGTGAGTTGGGTCGTCGCCACCGACAAGGCGCTGACGAACGTGGTCGCCAAGGGCTCGACGACCGCCTCCGCAGCGACCGACCACACCGTCAAGGCCGACATCCGCGGTCTCGCGCCCGCCACCGACTACTGGTTCCGCTTCTCGGCCGGCGGCACCGACTCCCCGGTGGCGCGCACCCGCACCGCGCCGGCGGCGGACGCGGCCGTGCCGGGCCTGCGCTTCGGCGTGGTCTCCTGCGCCAACTGGGAGGCCGGCTACTTCTCCTCGTACCGTCATCTCGCGGCCCGCGGCGACCTGGACGCCTGGCTGCACCTCGGCGACTACATCTACGAGTACGGCACCGGCGAGTACGGCACGCGCGGGACCGTCGTCCGGCAGACGGCGCCCACGCACGAGATCCTCACCCTCGCCGACTACCGCACCCGGCACGGCAAGTACAAGACCGACCCGGACCTCCAGGCCCTGCACGCGAAGGCGCCGGTCGTCGCGATCTGGGACGACCACGAGTTCGCCAACGACACCTGGTCCGGTGGCGCCGAGAACCACACCGAGGGCGCCGAGGGGGCCTGGTCCGCCCGTCAGGCGGCAGCCAAGCAGGCCTACTTCGAGTGGATGCCGGTCCGGCCGGCCATCGCCGGCACCACCTACCGACGGCTGCGCTTCGGCAAGCTCGCCGATCTGTCCCTGCTGGACCTGCGGTCCTTCCGCTCGCAGCAGGCCGCCGTCGGCAACGGCACCGTCGACGACCCGGACCGCACGCTCACCGGCCGCGCCCAGCTCGACTGGCTGAAGGCCGGGCTGAAGTCCTCCGACACCACCTGGCGGCTGGTCGGCAACTCGGTGATGATCTCGCCGTTCGCGATCGGCGCGCTCTCCGCGGACCTGTTCAAGCCGCTCGCCAAGCTGCTGGGCCTCCCGCAGGAGGGCATAGCCCTCAACACCGACCAGTGGGACGGCTACACCGACGACCGCCGTGAGCTCCTGGCCCACCTGCGCGCGAACGCGATCCGCAACACCGTCTTCCTGACCGGTGACATCCACATGGCGTGGGCCAACGACGTGCCGGTGGACGCCGGGACCTACCCGCTGTCGGCCTCGGCCGCCACGGAGTTCGTGGTCACCTCGGTGACCTCGGACAACCTGGACGACATCGTGAAGGTCCCGGAGGGCACGCTCACCGCGATCGCCTCCCCGGTCATCCGGGCCGCGAACCGGCACGTCCACTACGTGGACACCGACCGGCACGGCTACGGCGTCCTGGACATCACCGCCGAGCGCGCGCAGATGGACTACTACGTCCTGTCCGACCGGACCAGCCGCACCGCGACCTCCGCCTGGTCCCGCTCGTACCGCACGCGCAGCGGCACGCAGAAGGTGGAACGGACCTACGACCCGGTCTAGGGCGCGGCACGGGCCCCCGCCCGGGGCCGCGTCACGTCCCGTCTAGAGCGAATCGAGGAAGCCGAGCGCCACCCGCCAGGTGGCCTCGGCCGCCTCCTCGTCGTAGTCGGGCAGATCGGGGTCGGTGTACAGGTGTCCGGCTCCCGCGTACCGGTAGACCTCCACGTCGGCGCCCGCTCTGCCCATCTGGAGGTACCACGCGCTCAGCCAGTCGTCGGTCTCGAACTGGTCCGGCTCCGCGACATGCAGCTGCACCGGCAGGCCGTCCACCGAGACGTTCGGCGCGAGGTCCGAGGTGCCGTGCAGGAGGAGCAGGCCGCGCGCCCGCGCGTCGCCCAGGGCGAGGGTCTGGGCGATCGACGCGCCGAGCGAGAACCCCGCGTACACCAGCCCGCGCTCCGAGTAGGGCGCCGCGGCCAGGACGGCCCTCTTCAGCAGCTCGTCCTTGCCGATCTCCTCGTTGTACGCCATGCCCTCCTCGACCGTGTCGAAGGTGCGGCCCTCGAAGAGGTCCGGGGTCCACACCTCGTGCCCGGCGGCGCGCAGCCGGTCCGCCGCGGCGCCCACCGCGGGCCGCGGACCGTAGGTCGAGTGAAAGAGCATGATGTTCATGTGCCCATGGTGCCAGCCTGCACCGACAACCCCGTGCGTGCGTCTCCTCACAGAAACCGCATGTTCAGGACCCCTCCGACCCGGTTACGTTCGAAGGCATGGAGAACCTGCTCCGCCCCGTGATCGTGGTCGGCGGCTCGGTCGTGCTGACAGTCCTCATCGGCTGGGCCACCGACCGCCTGCTGTCCAAGGCCGACCTGCGCCACCCGGAGACCCCGCTGTGGGGTCTGCTGCGCCGTGGCCGCATCCCCTATCAGCTCGTGCTCTGCGCGGCGCTGCTGAGAGGCTCGTACGACGCCGCCCGGTTGCTGGAGGACCACCGGACCGGCATCGGCCAGTTCCTCACCCTGGTGCTGATCGGCTCGGCGGCCTGGCTGGTGATCAGGATCGCGGCGGCGATCGTCGAAACGTCCTACTCGCGCTACGCGCGCGTGCACCGTGACGCGGCCCGGGTCCGGCGGGTGCGGACCCAGGTGTCGCTGATCATGCGGGTGGTGGCGGCCGTCGTCGGAGTCGTCGCGGCGGCCTCGATGCTGCTGACGTTCCCGGCCATGCGCGCGGCGGGAGCCTCCCTGCTGGCCTCGGCCGGGATCCTCGGCATCGTCGCCGGTGTGGCCGCCCAGTCGACGCTGAGCAACATGTTCGCCGGCTTCCAGATCGCGTTCGGCGACATGGTGCGCATCGGCGACACGGTCGTGGTGGACGGCGAGTGGGGCACGGTCGAGGAGATCACTCTGACCTTCCTGACCGTGCGGACCTGGGACGAGCGCCGGATCACGATGCCGGTCTCGTACTTCACCTCGAAGCCCTTCGAGAACTGGTCCCGCGGCACCCCGGAGATGACCGGCATCGTCTACTGGCACGTCGACCACGCGGCGCCGGTGGAGGCGATGCGCGAGAAGCTGCGCGACATCCTGCGCGAGTGCCCGGCCTGGGACGGCCGCGCCTGCGGGCTCGACGTCACCGACACCACGCCCAACACCATGCAGGTGCGGGCCCTGGTCACGGCGAAGGACGCCGACGACATCTGGACGGTGCGGGTCAGGGTCCGCGAGGAGATGATCCGCTGGCTGTCGCGGGAGCACCCGTACGCGCTCCCGAGGGTCAACACGGCGGACGCGGCGCTGCCCCCGGGCCGCCTGCCCGGCCAGTCCACCTCGCCCGACGGCGCGGCCCGACGCGTCCACGAGCCGCCGCGGGCCGGCCGCTGACCGTCAGTTCCCGCGCTCCGCGCCGCCGTTGACCTGGACGACCTGCGACGTGACGTGACCGGCGCCCGGGGAAGCCAGCCAGTGCAGTGTGGCGGCGATGTCCCCGGGCGTCCCGGCACGTCCGGTGAAGGTCTCGCCGACGAGCCGCTCGCGCCGCGCGGGGTCGATGGCGTCCCCGAAGAACCCGGTGTCCTCGACATACCCGGGGGCGACGACGTTCACGGTGACGCCCCGGGGCCCCAGCTCCCGGGCGAGATCGCGCGCATACGGGTGCAGCGCGGCCTTGGCGCCGCCGTAGGCCCCGCTGCCGGAGCCCCGGTAGGCGGCGATCGAGCTGATGAACAGCACCCGCCCGCCCGGCGAGGCGAGCCGGTCCTTCAGGGCCTCGGTGAGCAGGGCGGCGCTGAGGGTGTTGCTGCGGAAGTTGACGGTCCAGTGGTGCGCGACGCGGTCCAGCGGATCGGCGCTCTCCCCCGGCGGTTCCAGGTGCCCGGCGCCCCCGGCGCTGTGGACCAGCACGTCCACGGTGCCGAACTCCGCCTCGACGAACCGGGCGACGCCCCGCACCTGCTCCGGCTCGCTCAGATCCGCGGCGTAGGTGAGGGCTCCGGCCACCCCGGCCTTCTCCAGCACCTCCGCCCGCCGTCCGAGCAGCAGCACCCGGTCCCCGTCCGCGGCGAAGACCCGCGCCGCGGCGAGCCCGATTCCCGTTCCGCCTCCACTGATCACCACGTTGCGTGCCATGGTCCGAGCGTACGAGGAGTGCGGGCCGCGGACGTGGCGGTTCACACGACCGCCACGGAACGGGCCGCGGCCGAGGGCGGGCCCGGTCGCCTCACTTGAGGCTGCGCACGTCCAGGTGCCGCAGGACGCGGTCCACGATCTCCGGATCGGCGCCCGGCTCGCTGCGCGCCGCGACCACCTCGTGCCGGGCCGCGCTGAGCATCTCCGCCTGGATCCGCCGCACCCGCTTCAGCCTGCGCACCCGATGGTCGTGGCCCTCGCGCCGTTCGTCCTCCCCGACGTCCGGGCTGATCCGCAGCCCGATGTCGAAGGCCCGGCGCAGCATCTGCTCGGACAGTTCCTCCGGCAGGTCCTCCTCGGCCTCGATCTCCCGCAGCCGCTGCTTCGCCGCCTTCGCGGCGCGCACCGCGAGCTCCTTCTCGAACTCCTTCTCCCGGTCGGCGTCCGACCGCACGTCGAGGCGCTTCACCAGCCACGGCAGGGTCAGTCCCTGGAGGACCAGCGTCGCCATGATCACGCCGAACGCGATGAAGATGATCTCGTCCCGGTCGGGGAAGGGCCCGCCGTCGTCGGTCTTCAGCGGCACGGCCAGCGCCAGCGCCACCGAGGCCACCCCGCGCATCCCGGCCCACCACATGACGAGGGTCTCCCGCCAGTTCGTCGGGATGTCCTCGAGGTGGTCCTGTCTGGCGTGCAGCCGCTGTGTCAGCCAGGTCGCCGGCAGCAGCCACAGCAGCCGTACGACGACGACCACGGCCACGATCACCGCCGCCCAGCCCAGCATCTCCCCCCACCGCCCGGACGCCGTCCGGATCGCGTTGTGCAGCTCCAGGCCGATCAGCCCGAACGCGACGCCCGTGACCAGGGTGTCGATGATGTCCCAGAAGGTGTGCCCGGCCAGCCGGGTCAGCACGTCGTCGGGGTCGGTGGCGTACTCGGAGAGGAACAGGGCGGTCGTCAGGACGGCCAGCACCCCGGACCCGTGGAACTCCTCCGCCAGCACGTACGAGGCGTACGGCACCAGGAGCGTCAGCCCGATCTGCAACGTCGTGTCCCCGAGGACGTCCAGCAGCCTGTTCGCGCCCCAGCCGAGCCCGACGCCCACCGCCAACGCCACCACCGCGGACAGCACCAGGTCGAGACCGGCCTGCCACGGCGAGAACGACCCGCTCACGGCCGCGGCGATCGCGACGTGGTAGAGCACGATGGCCGTGACGTCGTTGAACAGTCCCTCGCCCTCGAGGATGGACACCAGCCGGCGGGGCAGCCCGAGCTGTCCGGCCACGGCGGTGGCGGCCACCGGGTCGGGCGGCGCGACCAGCGCGCCCAGCGCCACGGCCGCGGCGATCGGCAGCCCCGGCACGATCGCGTGGGCCACGGCCGCCACGCACACCGTCGTGACGAACACCAGCGCCACGGCCAGCAGGAAGATCGGCCGCACGTTCGCCGCGAACTGCCGCCACGAGGTCCGCCGTACCGCCGCGTACAGCAGGGGCGGCAGCAGCAGGGGCAGGATCAGGTCCGGCGGGATGTCCACGTTGGGCACGAACTCGAGCACCGCGAGGACGATCCCCAGCAGGGTCATGAGCACCGGCGCCGGCAACCCGAACCGGTCCCCGACCGGGACGCTCACCACGGCCCCGAGCAACAGGACGAACAACAGGGCCAGCTGGTCCACGGTCAGCGCTCCGGTCTAGACGATCAAGAACAT
This sequence comes from Streptomyces sp. 3330, assembly GCF_031456635.1. Lineage (NCBI taxonomy): Bacteria > Bacillati > Actinomycetota > Actinomycetes > Kitasatosporales > Streptomycetaceae > Streptomyces > Streptomyces sp. 3330. Next base: position 31,954 of record NZ_JAVDVA010000015.1, on the reverse strand, counting down.
CCAGACCTCCAGCGTCGCACGACCACCCTCCGCTACAGGGAACGCCGCATGGACCGGTGCGGAATCCCCGCCTCCATGTCCTCCGGCCCGTACGCCGCGTATCCCAGCCGCTCGTAGAACCCCAGCGCCTGCGTCTGCGCGTGCAGGTCCACGGCCGCGAGCCCGCGCGCGCGTGCCGCCTCCTCGACGGCCCGCACCAGCGCGACCCCGACGCCCAGTCCGCGCGCCTCCCGGGTCACGGCGAGCCGCCCCAGCGAGCCCACCGACGGGTCGCCGCCGGTCCTGGCGGCGGCCGCCTCGCCGTACAGGAGCCGTCCGGTGCCGAGCGGCAGTCCGTCCTCCCGGACCGCCAGCACATGGACGGCGTCGGCGTCGTGCGCGTCGTACTCCAGGTCCTCGGGCACGCCCTGCTCGCCGACGAAGACCTCCTTGCGGACCGCGAAGCACGCCTCGCGGTCGGCGGGGTCCTCGGCGGTCCGCACCGCGTAGCCGAGCGGCCCGCTCATCCGTAGGTCTCCTCGCGGACCTGCTCCAGAGCCTTGGCCAGGTCCTCGGGGTAGTCGCTGGAGAACTCCGCCCACTCGCCGTCCCCGGGGTGCTCGAAGCCCAGCCGCACCGCGTGCAGCCACTGCCGGGTCAGGCCCAGCCGCTTGGACAGCGTGGGGTCGGCGCCGTACGTCAGGTCGCCGACGCAGGGGTGGCGGTGGGCGGCCATGTGGACGCGGATCTGGTGGGTACGGCCCGTCTCCAGCTTCACGTCCAGCAGGGAGGCCGCGCGGAAGGCCTCGATCAGGTCGTAGTGCGTGACGGACGGCTTGCCCTCGGCCGTGACCGCCCACTTGTAGTCGTGGTGCGGGTGCCGGCCGATGGGCGCGTCGATGGTGCCGCTGGTCGGGTCGGGGTGGCCCTGGACGAGCGTGTGGTAGCGCTTGTCGACCGTGCGCTCCTTGAACTGGCGCTTGAGCGACGTGTACGCGCGCTCCGACTTGGCGACCACCATGAGCCCCGAGGTGCCGACGTCGAGCCGGTGCACGATGCCCTGGCGTTCCGCGGCGCCGGAGGTGGAGATGCGGTACCCGGCGGCCGCGAGACCGCCGATGACGGTCGTCCCGCTCCAGCCGGGCGACGGGTGCGCGGCCACGCCGACCGGCTTGACGATCACGACCACGTCGTCGTCGTCGTGCACGATCTCCATGCCCTCGACCGGCTCGGCGACGATCTGCACCGGCGCCGGCGCCTGCGGCATCTCGACCTCCAGCCAGGCCCCGCCGATCACCCGCTCGGATTTGCCGACCACCGAGCCGTCGACCGTGACCTTCCCCGCCGCAGCCAGCTCGGCGGCCTTCGTACGGGAGAAGCCGAACATGCGGGAGATGGCGGCGTCTACGCGCTCGCCCTCCAGGCCGTCCGGCACGGGCAGGGTGCGGGTCTCGGGAATCGTGCTCACCCGTCGAGTATGCCGGACGGCTCCGGTACCGCCGTACGGCCCTGTGGACAACCGCCGGTCGGTCAGTCCTTGTGGACGGTGCCGTCCGGGTCCAGGCCCTTGAAGGACAGCAGGACGATCAGGATGCCGCCGCAGACGATGGCCGAGTCGGCGAGGTTGAACACCGCGAAGTGCTTCGGGGCGATGAAGTCCACGACCGCGCCCTCGAAGACGCCCGGCGCGCGGAAGATCCGGTCGGTGAGGTTGCCCAGCGCGCCGCCCAGCAGCAGCCCCAGGGCGATCGCCCAGGGCAGGCTGTAGAGCTTGCGGGCGAGCCGGGCGATCACCACGATCACGGCCGCCGCGATCACCGTGAAGATGATGGTGAAGGCCTCACCGAAGCCGAAGGCCGCGCCGGCGTTGCGGATGGCCTCGAACCTCAGCCAGTCCCCGACGATCTCGATCGGCGCGTGGTGCTCCAGCTTGGCGACCACGATCATCTTGCTCACCAGGTCGATCACGTACGCGACCGTGGCGACGGTGAAGAGCACGGCGATCCGGCGCTTGCCCCGGGACCGCGCCCCGGTGCTCTCCTGCCCGTCCGGGCCGGACGACTGCTCCGGCTCGGATCCCGCCTCTGGGATGTCCGGCGTACCGATGACGCGCTCCGCCTCTGCCACGTGAGTCCCTCAACCTAGGTACCTGACTGAGGACGAGGGTACGGCACACCCCCCGACAGCCAGGTGATCAGTACCGGCGCTCCTGCTTCTGCTTGCACTCGACGCACAGGGTGGCCCTCGGGAAGGCCTGCATCCGGGCCTTGCCGATGGCCTGGCCGCAGTTCTCGCACAGGCCGTAGGTGCCGGCGTCCAGCCGCTCCAGGGCGTGCTCGGTCTGGATCAGCATCTCGCGCGCGTTGGCGGCCAGCGCCAGCTCGTGCTCACGTGTGATGTTCTTCGTCCCGGTGTCCGCCTGGTCGTCGCCCGCGCCGTCGCCCGAGTCCCGCATCAGCCCCGTCAGGGCCGCCTCGGACGAGGCCAGCTCCGCGCGCAGCCGCCCCTGCTCGGACTGGAGCTCCGCACGGGCCTCCTCGACCTCCTGCGGCGTCCACGGCTCCTCACCGGGGCGCACGGCGAGTTCGCCGGGCTCCACCGCCGCGAGTCGCGCCTTGGGGACAGCGGTCTTCGCCGCCGTGGCCGTACCCGGAGTCTTCTTCGCAACCACAGTCGTGGCTCCCGTCTGCTCCGCGGCCGAGGCCGCGCCCACCTTCTTGGCCGTGCTCTTCCTGCCCGCGCTCGTCCCGGTCACGCCTTCGGCGCCGGCGATCTTCTCGCCCGCCCCCTCGCCGGCGGTGACCTTCCCGGCAGCCGCGTCCTTCGCGGTCGTCCTCGCCGGGGCCGCCTTCCTCGCCGCGGCCTTCTTGGCGGCCGTCTTCCTGGCGGCCGGTTTCTTGGCCGCGGCCTTCTTGGTGACCGTCTTCCCGGCCGCGGCCTTCTCGGTGACCGGCTTCTCGGTGACCGCCTTCGTCGCGACCGCGTCCGGGGCACCCGCCGCCTCCGGGGCCGCCTTCTTCACCGCGCTCCTCGCGGTGCTCCTCTTGGCGGCCGGCGTCTTCCCGGCCGGTCCGTCCCTCTCGACGGGCCCGGTCGCCCCGGCCTCGGCCGCTTCCCCCTCCTCAGGTCTTCGGGCCGCCGCCTTCGCGGCGGCGGCCTTCCCGGCCGCCCTCTTCCCCGGCGCCCCGGCCGTCGCGGACCGCACCGTCTTCACGGCCCCGAGGTCCTTGGCCGCGCTCCCGGAAGCACCCGAGGCACTCGTGGAGCTGCCGGACGCCGACTGCTGTACGGCGGTCTTCTTCGCCACCATGGCCGCGGCCCCTTCACATATTGTGATCTTGCACGCGAATCGTGCTGGGACGATAAATCGACTTGGAGCCCGCGGCAACGGGGCGCACCGCCCGATTCGCCCGCCTCGCGCACGCCACGCGGCAAGCCTGCATCCGTTGTGCCCAGCTCCCCGCCGGGTAATCCGCCGAGCCGGGCATCCCGGAATCCGAACGCCCATACCATCACATAAAGCGACCATTAGGGTCATTCCGGGCCACGCTGTCGACCGGGCCCCGCACCCCCGAAAACCCGTCGGCCGCTGTCGTCGGGGAGCCGTACACTGGGCGGAGCGAAAAGTGTGGATGGGGACGAGTAGCGGCGTACGCAGCCCAGAGCGACCCGGGGACGGTGGAAGCCCGGGGGCGAGCGCGACGTGAAGATCACCCCGGAGCCGCCGGAAGAAAGCCGCAGCCGACAGGCGGGGGCCAGTAGAACCGGCATCGCGACCCCAATGAGGGGGCTCACCGGCGCACAGAGCGCACCGGAGGGCCAAGGAGGGTGGTACCGCGGGAGCGCGCCGCACATGGCGTAGACAGGCAAGTCGGCTCTCGTCCCTCCGACGGAAGGCAGTATGTCCGCCGGAGGAAGCTCGTTGAATACGCAGCCGCAGTACCGCCAGGTGCCCGCCCAGGTCGACCTGCCCGCCCTCGAGCACGCGGTGCTCGACTTCTGGCGCGAGCAGAAGATCTTCGCCAAGAGCCTGGAGCAGTCCGAGGGCCGCCCCGAGTGGGTGTTCTACGAAGGCCCGCCCACCGCCAACGGGATGCCGGGCGCCCATCACATCGAGGCGCGCGTCTTCAAGGACGTCTTCCCGCGCTTCCGCACCATGCGCGGCTACCACGTGGCCCGCAAGGCCGGCTGGGACTGCCACGGCCTCCCGGTGGAGCTGGCGGTCGAGAAGGAGCTCGGCTTCTCCGGCAAGCAGGACATCGAGGCGTACGGCATCGCCGCCTTCAACGACAAGTGCCGCGAGTCCGTGCTCCGCCACACCGACGCGTTCTCCGAGCTCACGACCCGCATGGGCTACTGGGTCGACCTCGACGACGCCTACGTCACGATGGACCCCGAGTACATCGAGTCGGTCTGGTGGTCGCTGAAGGAGATCTTCGACAAGGGCCTGCTGGTCCAGGACCACCGCGTCGCCCCCTGGTGTCCCCGCTGCGGCACGGGTCTGTCCGACCACGAGCTGGCCCAGGGCTACGAGACGGTCGTCGACCCGTCCGTGTACGTCCGTTTCCCGCTCACCTCCGGTCCGCTCGCGGGCGAGGCCGCCCTGCTCGTCTGGACGACGACGCCCTGGACGCTGGTCTCCAACACGGCCGTGGCCGCGCACCCCGAGGTCTCCTACGTCGTGGCGACCGACGGCGAGGAGAAGCTCGTCGTCGCCGAACCGCTGGTCGCCAAGGCGCTCGGCGAGGGCTGGGAGACCACCGGCCAGACCTTCACCGGCGCCGAAATGGAGCGCTGGACCTATCAACGTCCGTTCGAGCTCGTGGAGTTCCCGGAACCCGCCCACTACGTGGTGAACGCCGAGTACGTCACCACCGAGGACGGCACCGGTCTGGTCCACCAGTCCCCCGCCTTCGGCGAGGACGACCTCAAGGTCTGCCGCTCCTACGGCCTGCCCGTCGTCAACCCGGTGCGCCCGGACGGCACCTTCGAGGAGTCCGTCCCGATGGTCGGCGGCGTCTTCTTCAAGAAGGCGGACGAAAAGCTGACCGAGGACCTCCAGCAGCGCGGCCTCCTCTTCCGGCACATCCCGTACGAGCACAGCTACCCGCACTGCTGGCGCTGCCACACCGCGCTCCTCTACTACGCGCAGCCGTCCTGGTACATCCGCACCACCGCCGTCAAGGACCGCCTCCTCCAGGAGAACGAGAAGACCAACTGGTTCCCGGACACGGTCAAGCACGGCCGCTACGGCGACTGGCTGAACAACAACATCGACTGGGCGCTCTCCCGCAACCGCTACTGGGGCACCCCGCTGCCGATCTGGCGCTGCGAGGAAGACCACCTCACCGTCGCCGGCTCGCGCGCGGAGCTCACCGAGCTGACCGGCACCGACCAGTCCGGGCTGGACCCGCACCGCCCGTACATCGACGCGGTCACCTTCCCCTGCCCCCAGGACGGCTGCGGGCGGACGGCCAAGCGCGTGCCGGAGGTCATCGACGCCTGGTACGACTCGGGTTCGATGCCGTTCGCGCAGTGGGGCTACCCGTACAAGAACAAGGACCTCTTCGAGTCCCGCTACCCGGCGCAGTTCATCAGCGAGGCCATCGACCAGACCCGCGGCTGGTTCTACACGCTGATGGCCGTCGGCACGCTGGTCTTCGACAAGTCGTCGTACGAGAACGTCGTCTGCCTGGGCCACATCCTCGCCGAGGACGGCCGCAAGATGTCCAAGCACCTGGGCAACATCCTGCAGCCGATCCCGCTGATGGACCAGCACGGCGCCGACGCGGTCCGCTGGTTCATGGCGGCCGGCGGCTCCCCGTGGGCGGCCCGCCGCGTGGGCCACAACACCATCCAGGAGGTCGTCCGCAAGACGCTCCTGACGTACTGGAACACGGTCGCCTTCCAGGCCCTGTACGCCCGTACGTCCGGCTGGGCGCCGAGCGCGGCCGACCCGGCCCCGGCCGACCGTCCGGTCCTGGACCGCTGGCTGCTGTCCGAACTCCACGCGCTCACCGACCAGGTGACGCAGGCTCTGGAGGCGTACGACACCCAGCGCGCCGGCAAGCTGCTCTCCGCGTTCGTCGACGACCTGTCCAACTGGTACGTCCGGCGCTCCCGTCGCCGCTTCTGGCAGGGCGACAAGGCCGCGCTGCGCACCCTGCACGAGGTCGTCGAGACCGTCACCAAGCTGATGGCCCCGCTGACGCCGTTCATCACCGAGCGGGTCTGGCAGGACCTCGTGGTGCCGGTCACCCCGGACGCCCCGGACTCCGTGCACCTGGCCGCCTGGCCGGAGGCCGACCTCTCCGCGATCGACCCGGAGCTGTCGAAGCAGATGCTCCTGGTCCGCCGCCTGGTGGAGCTGGGCCGCGCCACGCGCGCGGAGTCGGGCGTGAAGACCCGCCAGCCCCTCAAGCGCGCCCTGATCGCCGCGAGCGGCTTCGACGCCCTCGACCGCGAACTGCACGGGCAGATCACGGAGGAGCTCAACGTCGAGTCGCTGGCGTCCCTCTCCGAGGTCGGCGGCAGCCTGGTCGACACGACCGCCAAGGCCAACTTCCGCGCCCTGGGCAAGCGGTTCGGCAAGCGGGTGCAGGACGTGGCCAAGGCCGTCGCGAACGCCGACGCGGCTGCGCTCTCCCTCGCCCTGCGCGAGGGCACGGCCGCGGTGGAGGTCGACGGCGAGACGATCACCCTGGCCCCCGACGAGGTCATCATCACCGAGACCCCGCGCGAGGGCTGGTCGGTCGCCTCCGACTCCGGCGCCACGGTCGCCCTCGACCTGGAGATCACCGAGGAGCTGCGCCGCGCGGGCCTCGCCCGGGACGCGATCCGGCTGATCCAGGAGGCCCGCAAGAACAGCGGCCTCGACGTCGCGGACCGCATCGCGCTCCGCTGGACCGCGACCGACCCGGCGACCGCCGACGCCCTGACCGGGCACTCCGGCCTCATCGCCGACGAGGTCCTCGCCACGGACTTCGCCCAGGGCGAGGCGGACGACACCTACGGCGCCCCGTTCACGGACGAGGGCCTGACGCTGACGTTCCGCCTGCGCAAGGCGTAGGCACCCGTGCGCGGGCCCGGCTCCCCCCGAGGGGGGCCGGGCCCTTCGCATTCCGGCGTACGGCCGCACGGCGGACACGGCGCACGCACGGCGGCCCGGCGGGGCAAGTCGCCTGCATGATCGCCGTCAACACGCGTAAAAAGGGCGGGACCCCGGATGGTGATCCGGGGTCCCGCCCTTTGAACGCTGCCGACGCCTAAGGCGTACTACAGGCCGTCAGTTGTCGTCCTCGTCGATGAGGAAGCCACGCATCGGCGAGGGAGCCTGACCCATCGGCGACGGGCCCTGCGGCCGCACCGGAGCCATCGGCTGGGTCATCGCCGGGGACATCTGCTGCTGCCCGCCGTAGGACGGAGCGGCCGGGCTGGGAGCGCCCATGCCCGGGTTGCCGCCGTAGGACGGGGCACCCGCGCCGGCCGGGGCCATGGAAGGCGCCGGGGACGGCGGCAGCGATGCCGTGGCCGGAGTGCGCGGCGGAGCGAGCGAGTCGTCGGCCTGGGTCTCCAGCTGACGCAGCTGGGACTCGAGGTAGGACTTCAGACGCGTGCGGTACTCGCGCTCGAAGCCGCGCAGGTCCTCGACCTTGCGCTCCAGCGTGGCGCGGGCGGACTCCAGGGAGCCCATCGCGACGCGGTGCTTCTCCTGCGCGTCCCGCTCCAGGGCGTCGGCCTTGGCACGGGCGTCCCGCTCCAGACCCTCGGCACGCGAACGCGCCTCACCCACGATCTTGTTGGCCTCGGAACGGGCCTCGGCGATCGCCTGGTCGGCGGTCTGCTGGGCCAGCGAGAGGACACGGGCGGCGCTGTCGCCACCGGGGCCCTGACCGGGGCCGCCCATCGGACCGCCCATGGGGCCGCCCATCGGGCCACCCATCTGCTGCTGCATCGGGTTCTGGCCGCCCATCGGGCCCTGGCCCATCGGACCCTGACCCATCGGGCCCTGGCCCATCGGACCCTGACCCATGGGGTTCTGGCCCATCGGACCCTGACCCATGGGGCCCTGGCCCTGCGGACCACCCTGGCCACCGCCGGGACCGGCGGGCAGCTGCGGCGCACCGCTCGGCAGCTGGGGCGGGCCACCCATGGGGCCACCCATCTGCTGCTGCGGCGGGCCCGATATGCCGGCGGGCACCGGAGCGCCCGGGCCTCGCATGCCCTGCTGCGGCATGCCCTGCGGAGGCATCCCCTGCTGGGGCATGCCCTGCTGCTGCATACCGCCCTGCTGCATGCCGCCCTGCTGGGGCATGCCACCCTGCTGCTGGTCCTGTTCGGGCGGCTTGCGCATGTTCTGCTGGTTCTGGGCAGCAGCGCGCGTGGCCGCGGCCAGTTTGGCCCGCAGGTCCTCGTTCTCACGAAGCAGGCGGGTCAGTTCGGCTTCGACCTCGTCGAGGAAGGCATCGACCTCGTCCTCGTCATAGCCTTCTCGGAGGCGGACGGTCGTGAACTGCTTGTTCCGCACGTCCTCGGGGGTCAACGGCATCTCTTCACCTCAACGTAGTCGTCGGCATCGGCAAGACGGTAGTTCACATCGCTCACAGCCGGCTCACGATCGAGATCAGGATGTAGACGATGATCATCAGTACGAAGAAGGACAGGTCGAGCGCCACGCCCCCGAGACGCAACGGCGGGATGACCCGCCGCAGAAGCTTGAGCGGTGGATCGGTGACAGTGTAGGTGGCCTCCAGAACGACCACCATCGCCTTGCCGGGCTGCCATGAGCGGGCGAACTGGAAGACGTAGTCCATGACCAACCGGAAGATGAGCACGATGAGGAAGACCATCAGCGCGATGTAGACGACATCCAGGACCACGCTCATGTTCGGTGCTTCCCTCTCCCCTGTTCCGTGCTTCTCTGTACTGCTGTTCCCGGCCTTGTGTCTCAGCTCTGGTTGAAGAACCCGCCCTCTGCGATGCGGGCCTTGTCCTCCGCCGTGACATCGACGTTAGCAGGCGACAACAGGAACACCTTCTGCGTCACCCGCTCGATGCTGCCGTGAAGACCAAACACCAAACCGGCCGCAAAGTCGACAAGTCGCTTCGCGTCTGTGTCATCCATCTCAGTCAGATTCATGATCACCGGGGTGCCCTCACGGAAGTGTTCCCCGATGGTACGGGCCTCGTTGTAGGTCCGGGGGTGAAGCGTGGTGATCCGGTACGGCTCTCGTTCCGACACGACCTTGGGCATGATCACCGGTGCGTTCTTCTCCAGGGACTGACGTTCTTGTGTGATGGATGCCACGGGCGCGATGCGCGCCGGACGCCCGGATTCCGCGCCTGGCGAAGCGGAACGAGCCACCGGCTCACGCTGCGCCGGTGGCTGCACGATTCGCACCTCTTCGTCCCTTTGGGACTGATGCGCACCATGTGACTGGTGGGACGGCTCGTGTCGCCGGTGGTCCCGCTCGGGCTCCGGGTCGAGCTCGGGTTCGAAGTCGTCGTCGGGGTCGAAGCCCCGGCCGTCGTACCCATCGTCCTCCACGAGGCCGAGGTAGACCGCCATCTTGCGCATCGCGCCGGCCATTCTCTGAGTCCTCCGCTCTGTGGTGGATCGACTTTCAACTGCCAAGTCCCGCGATCCACGTGGCCCTTGTGTCCGCCCTTCGGCGGTAATGACCATATTTTCTGCTGTGGTCCGACTTCCTGGCGACGTTACCCGAGCCTGGGGCGGACTCCGAGTACCGCAGTGCCGACGCGTACATGTGTCGCTCCGGCCGCCACGGCATCCTCGAGGTCCGCACTCATCCCTGCCGACACCATGTTCGCAGCCGGATGGGCTCGGCGCAGGTCAGTCGACAAATCCATCAACCGCCCGAAGGCCTCCCGTTGGCGTCCCGCGTACTCCCCGGTCAGGGGTGCGACGGTCATCAGTCCGTCAAGCCGCAGCCCCGGCGATCCGGCGACCAGAGCGGCCAACTCCTCGACCCCGCCCGGGGCCACCCCGCCCCGCTCGCCCCGCTCGCTCGCGCCGGCGTCGAGCGCGACCTGGAGCAGACAGCCCACCTCGCGCCCGGCCCGCACGGCCTCCTTCGACAGGGCCGTCACCAGCTTGGCCCGGTCGACGGACTGCACCACGTCCGCGTAACCGACCACGGATCGCACTTTGTTGGTCTGCAACTGGCCGACGAAGTGCCACCGCAGCGGCAGCCCGGCGCACTCGGCCGCCTTGGGCGCCGCGTCCTGGTCCTTGTTCTCGGCGACATGGCGCACGCCGAGTTCCGACAGGAGCCGGACGTCGCTCGCCGGGTAGGTCTTGGTGACCACGATCAGGGTCACCTCCTCCCGCGCGCGGCCCGCGGCCGCGCAGGCGGCGGCGATCCGGTCGTCCACCTTCGCCAGGTTCGCGGCGAGTTCGTGCTTACGGTCCGTCATGCCCTATCAGTCCAGCCAGACATATCCCGCGAGTCGCCCCGTGGAGCGGTCGCGCCGATACGAGAAGTGATCGTTCGACTCCCGTGTGCACACCGGCGACCGCTCCCGGTCGCGCACCCCGAGCCGGTCGAGCTGCGCGTGCACCCCGGCGACCACGTCGACCGCGGGAGTCCCCCAGCTGGTCTCGGCGCTCGCCGCCGGCTCGACGGCGGCCACCTCGGCGCGCATGTCCTCCGGCACTTCGTAGCACCGCCCGCACACGGCGGGTCCGGTGCGGGCGACGATCCGGGAGGGGTCGGCGCCGAGCGACCGCATGGCGTCGACCGCGGCGGGCACGATCCCCTTGACCATGCCGGGCCGCCCGGCGTGGGCGGCCGCGACCACCCCGGCGACGGGGTCGGCCAGCAGGACGGGCACGCAGTCCGCCGTCAGTACGGCGAGGGCGAGTCCACGGGTCGCGGTCACCAGACCGTCGACCGGCGGCGTGAGCCGGGTGGTCCACGGTCCCTCGACCTCGGCGACGTCGTTGCCGTGCACCTGGTTCATCCAGACCACCAGGCCGGGGTCCAGGCCCAGCGACTTGGCGGCCAGTTCACGATTGACGCGCACGGCGTCGGGGTCGTCGCCGACCGCTCCGCCGAGGTTGAGCTCCTCATGCGGAGCGGCGCTCACCCCGCCCCACCGGTCGGTGAAGGCAAAGTGCGCGCCGCTCGCGCTCTCGCGCTGTCCTATCACTTCAGGAAGTCCGGCACGTCCAGCTCCTCGGCCGCGCTGTCCGAGTAGGACCGCGACGGCGGCACCGGCGGCGAGACCGGAAGGTCGGCCACCGGCTCCGGCGCCGGCTGCGGGTCCTCCTTGGGGGTCACGCTGCCCAGCGAGCCGAAGGACGGCCGGCTCTCGGGCTGCTGCTGCCGTACCGGAGTGGGCTCCTCGCGGCGCGCCGAGGACGAGGACGAGCCCATGACGGTCTCCCGGCGGGCCGGGGGCTGTCCCCCGTCGAAGCCGGCCGCGATGACGGTGACCCGCACCTCGTCGCCCAGGGCGTCGTCGATGACGGCGCCGAAGATGATGTTGGCCTCGGGGTGCGCGGCCTCACTGACCAGCTGGGCGGCCTCGTTGATCTCGAACAGGCCGAGGTCGGAGCCGCCGGAGATGGAGAGCAGGACGCCCCGGGCGCCGTCGATGGAGGCCTCCAGGAGCGGCGAGGAGATCGCCATCTCGGCGGCGGCCACCGCGCGGTCGTCGCCCCGGGCCGAGCCGATGCCCATGAGAGCGGAACCGGCCTCGGACATGACCGACTTCACGTCGGCGAAGTCGAGGTTGATCAGACCGGGGGTGGTGATCAGGTCGGTGATGCCCTGGACACCGGAGAGCAGGACCTGGTCGGCCGACTTGAAGGCGTCGAGGACCGAGACCTGGCGGTCCGAGATGGACAGCAGCCGGTCGTTGGGGATGACGATGAGGGTGTCGACCTCTTCGCGGAGTTCCGCGATGCCGTCCTCGGCCTGGTTGGCGCGGCGCCGGCCCTCGAAGGTGAAGGGGCGGGTGACCACGCCGATGGTGAGGGCGCCGAGGTTGCGCGCGATGTTGGCCACGACGGGCGCGCCGCCGGTGCCGGTGCCGCCACCCTCGCCGGCCGTCACGAAGACCATGTCGGCCCCCTTGAGGACCTCCTCGATCTCCTCGCGGTGATCCTCGGCGGCCTTGCGGCCCACGGCCGGGTTGGCGCCGGCGCCGAGTCCGCGCGTGAGTTCACGGCCGACGTCGAGCTTGACGTCGGCGTCGCTCATCAACAGCGCCTGCGCGTCGGTGTTGATGGCGATGAACTCGACGCCCTTGAGACCGACCTCGATCATCCGGTTGATGGCATTGACACCACCGCCGCCGACACCGATGACTTTGATGACTGCGAGGTAGTTCTGCGGTGCTGCCACGTCGAAGGCCTCTCGCCTCGAGTTACGTGTCGTCGCCTCACAGGTGATGTGATCCGACGACTGATGCCGAATGGGCCGGTCCGTTTCGCCGACCCGAACCCTAACGCTGAAGTTTAGGGTTACCAGTGTGTCTGTTCCTTGGAGTCTTCTGAACAGGACACTAAGTCGACAAGTGGCGCCCGTTCAACGAACACGCCGAACCTCCCGTTTTTCTTTTCACCCTATGTGATCAGGCGTGTCACTGCCCAACCAGGGTGCTGGCCTGCGCGGATGTGCGTCAACTCCCCGCTGACGCAGGGGCGGTGGGAGCGCTGACATCGAAGTGCCGCGCGGCCGGGGCGGCTTTCATGAGAGCGGTGAGTGCACGGCCCTTCGCCGCGGCCTTCTCGGCGCTGCCCCAGTCGACCGTGCGGCCGCCGCTCAACTCCAGCGAGATGTCGTCGTAGGAACGGACCTTGACGACCCGGGTCGCCCGGGCGACGGCGGCGGGCAGGGAACCGGCGGCCTCGACCGCCTCCCGCACCAGCCGGTCCTCGCCGAAGCGGCGCAGGCTCGCGGCGGCCGAACGTGAGGAGGAAACGGCCATTTCCAACAGCGGAACGCCTCTCGGAGCCTCGGAAACCGTGGCGAAACGGACGCCTTCGTCGTCCACTTCCACGAACTTCGACCCCTTTCGCACAAGCAGGACCGGCGTACGCTCCGTCACTTTCAGGCCGATTCCATGGGGCCACGAACGCACCACGTCGACCGAGTGAATTCGGGGCAATTCCGTACGCAACCGATTCTCGATCGCGTCGATGTCCACCGAGACCAGCGGAGATCCGACCGGGACGGCGGCGGCGGCGCGCACCTGCTGCGGCGTCAGCACCTGCGTGCCGGACACGGAGACCCGCTCCACCCGCAGCCACTGCGAGCCGTACAGCACCCACCCGGCGCCTCCGCCGAGGAGCACGACGGCCAGCACGAGGATGATGATCATACGAAGTCGGCGGGGCCCCCACCACCGGACGAGGGGCGGGCCGGACGACTCCTGCTGGCGTGCACCGCGCTCGGCGGTGGCGGATCCGGCCACGCTCCCTGCCCTTTCGTCAAACGTGCCTAACGGTGTGCACGGGAGGCGGCGATCGCCTCGTACACCATGCCGACGAGCAGATCGTCGGCGTCCCGGCGGCCGAACTCGCTGGCGGCGCGGGACATCTCGTACAGCCGGTGCGGGTCGGCGAGGACGGGCAGGACGGTCTCCCGGACCCACTCGGGGGTCAGTTCCGCGTCGTCGACCAGCAGTCCGCCGCCCGCCTTGACCACCGGCTGGGCGTTCAGCCGCTGTTCGCCGTTGCCGATGGGCAGCGGGACATAGGCGGCCGGGAGCCCGACGGCGGAGAGTTCGGCGACGGTCATCGCGCCCGCGCGGCAGAGCATCATGTCGGCGGCGGCGTACGCGAGGTCCATCCGGTCCACGTACGGTACCGGGATGTAGGGGGGCATCCCCGGCATCTGCTGCACGTGCGGCAGTTCGTTCTTCGGGCCGACGGCGTGCAGGATCTGGATACCGGCCTGCTGGAGCCAGGGCGCGACCTGCTGGACGACCTCGTTGAGGCGGCGGGCGCCCTGCGAACCGCCGGACACCAGCAGGGTGGGCAGGTTGGGGTCGAGGCCGAACATGTGCCGGGCCTCGGGGCGCATGGCGGCGCGGTCCAGGGTGGCGATGGAGCGGCGCAGCGGGATGCCGATGTAGCGGGCGTCCCGCAGCTTGCTGTCGGGCGTGGAGACCGCGACCCGGGCCGCGTAGCGCGAACCGATCTTGTTGGCCAGCCCGGGGCGGGCGTTCGCCTCGTGGACCACGATCGGCACGCCGAGGCGCTTGGCGGCCAGGTAGCCGGGCAGGGCCACGTAACCCCCGAAGCCGACCACGGCGTCCGCCTTGGTGCGCTCAAGGATCTGCTCGGCGGCCTTGATCGTGCCGCGCAGCCGGCCCGGGACGGTGATCAGTTCGGGGGTGGGCTTGCGCGGCAGCGGCACGGCGGGGATCAGCGCGAGGTCGTAGCCCCGCTGCGGAACGAGCGTGGTCTCCAGGCCGCGCTCCGTGCCCAGTGCCGTGATCCCCACGGTGGGGTCCTGCCTGCGCAGGGCGTCCGCGAGGGCGAGCGCGGGCTCGATGTGGCCGGCGGTCCCCCCACCAGCGAGTACGACATGCACCGAAATTCACCGCTCTCCGGACGCGCGCGCCGCCGAGGCACGCCGTCGCATCGTGTTCCATCTCCGGGGGCTCCGGTCGAACGCGGAGCCCCCAGCCCCCCGCTTTCTACCAAAGCGGGGGTGCCGCATCGCAAGCGCCGCCCGCGCACCGGGCTCGTCGCGTGCGAATGCGATCAGCAGCCCGATGGCGAACATGGTCGGCAGCAGGGCGGAACCCCCGTAGGAGAACAGCGGGAGCGGGACGCCGGCGATCGGCAGCAGGCCGAGCACCGCACCGATGTTGATCACCGCCTGAGCGGTGATCCAGGTGGTCACGCCTCCCGCGGCATACCTCACGAAGGGGTCCTCCGTGCGTCCGGCCACGCGGATACCCGCATAGCCTAGAGCCGCGAACAGGGCGAGTACCGACAGCGTCCCCGCCAGACCCAGTTCCTCACCGGTGACGGCGAAGATGAAGTCGGTGTGGGCTTCGGGGAGTTGGCCCCATTTCTCCACACTCGCACCGAGTCCGGAGCCGAAGATCCCGCCGGAGGCCAGGGCGTAGATCCCGTGCACGGCCTGCCAGCAGGCGTCGCCGGGGCCCGGATCGGTCGCGCCGATGCACTGCAGCCGGGCCATCCGGTTCGGGCTGGTCTTGATAAGGATCACACCGAGGGTCGCGGCGATCGACAGCACCCCGACGAAGAGCCGTGTGGGCGCCCCCGCGAGCCAGAGCAGTCCGAACAGGATCGCGGTCAGGATGATCGCCGTGCCCATGTCGCCGCCGAGCATGATCAGCCCGAGCAGCATGAACGCGACCGGCACCAGCGGCACCAGCATGTGCTTCCACTGCGCGAGCAGTTTCCTGTCCTGTTTGCGGGCGAGCAGATCGGCGCCCCAGAGCACCAGCGCGAGCTTGCCGAACTCGCTGGGCTGGATCTGGAAGGAGCCGCCGAGCGAGATCCAGTTCTGGTTGCCGTTGACCGACATCCCTATCCCCGGCACCTGCACCAGCGCCATCATGAAGACGGCGCCCGCGAGGATCGGGTAGGCGAGCCCCCGGTGCAGTTTCACCGGCATCCGGGAGGCGACCAGCAGCAGCGCGGCCCCGATCGAGGCGGCCAGGAACTGTTTGCGGAAGAAGAACGATCCCGGCAGCGACATCTGGAGCGCGGTGATCTGCGAGGCCGAGTAGACCATCACGAGGCCCAGGACGGTGATCAGCAGGCTGCCGCCGAAGATCAGGTAGTACGCCGTCAGCGGGCGGTCCCAGGCCTTCCGCGCGCGCGTGTGGAGCCGTCGTACGGGATTGTCGCGCAGCGGGCGGGAGGCTGCCGCGGGTCTGCGGACGGTGCGCTGGACGGGCGGACGCCCGGTACGGCTACCGGGCATCCGCTGCTCCCTGGCGCGCGGCGCAGCCGCTTGACTCGGCTGCCGCGCCGTACGCCGGCCGTGACGTTCCCACGCGTCCCTCCCAAGGTCGCCCGGCAGGCGGCCGGGTCAGGTTCCGAGTTCGCCGACCGCCTGGGCGAACATGTCACCGCGCTGGTTGTAGTTGACGAACATGTCCATGGAGGCGCAGGCCGGGGCGAGGAGCACCGTGTCGCCCTCGACGGCGAGGCGCCGGGCCTCCCGGACAGCCGCGAGCATCGCCCCAGTGTCCGTCCGGTCGAGGTCGACGACGGGTACTTCCGGGGCGTGTCGCGCCAGGGCTTCACGGATCAGGGCGCGATCGGCGCCGATGAGCACCGCCGCGCGAAGCCGCTTCGCGGACTTGGCGACCAGTTCGTCGAAGGTGGCGCCCTTCGCCAGTCCGCCGGCGATCCAGACGATCGACTCGTAGGCCGCCAACGAGGCTTCCGCCGCATGCGTGTTGGTCGCCTTGGAGTCGTCGACGTAGGCGACGCCGTCCACGTCCGCCACGTGCGCGATGCGGTGGGCGTCCGGGGTGAAGGCCCGCAGGCCGTCCCGTACGGCCTTGGCGGGCACTCCGAAGGCGCGCGCGAGGGCCGCCGCGGCAAGGGCGTTGGCGATGTTGTGCGGGGCGGGCGGGCGGACGTCGGAGACCTCGGCGAGCTCCTGCGCGTTCTGCTGCCGGTTCTCGACGAAGGCGCGGTCGACCAGGATGCCGTCCACGACGCCGAGTTGGGACGGCGCGGGGGCGGCGAGGGTGAAGCCGATGGCCCGGCAGCCCTCCTCGACGTCCGCTTCCCGCACCAGGTCCTCGGTGGCCTTGTCGGCGACGTTGTAGACGCAGGCGACCTGATTGCCCTCGTAGACGCGGCCCTTGTCCTTGGCGTACGCCTCCATGGAGCCGTGCCAGTCGAGGTGGTCGGGGGCGAGGTTCAGGACGGCGGCCGAGTGGGCGCGCAGCGAGGGCGCCCAGTGCAGCTGGTAGCTGGAGAGTTCCACGGCGAGGACGTCGTACGGCTCCTCGCCGAGGACGGCGTCCAGCAGGGAGACGCCGATGTTGCCGACGGCCGCCGTGCGCAGGCCTGCCGCCTTCAGGATCGACGCCAGCATCTGGGTGGTGGTCGTCTTGCCGTTGGTGCCGGTGACGCACAGCCAGGGCGCGGCCTTCCGGCCGTCCAGTTCCCTGAGCCGCCAGGCGAGTTCGACGTCGCCCCAGACCGGCACCCCGGCCGCACGGGCCGCCGCGAACAGCGGCTTGTCGGGCTTCCAGCCGGGCGCGGTGACGATGAGTTCGGTGCCCTCGGGCAGGGTCGCCCCGTCACCGAGGCGCACGGTGACCCCCAGCGCCTCCATCTCGGCGGCCTGCTCACGCGCGCGTGCGTCGTCGCCGTCGTTGACGACAGTGACCTTCGCGCCGAGCCCGTGCAGCACCTTGGCCGCCGGGATGCCGGAGACGCCGAGCCCGGCGACGGTGACGTTCTTCCCCTGCCAGTCGGTCACTTGTCCGCTGCCCATCCCGCGTAGAAGATGCCCAGTCCGACGATCACACAGATGCCCTGGATGATCCAGAAACGGACCACGACCAGGACTTCGGACCAGCCCTTGAGTTCGAAGTGGTGCTGAAGCGGCGCCATCCGGAAGACCCGCTTGCCGGTGAGCTTGAAGGAGCCGACCTGGATGACCACCGACATCGTGATCAGCACGAACAGGCCGCCCAGGAGGGCGATCAGCAGCTCGGTGCGGGAGCAGATGGCGAGTCCCGCGAGCACACCGCCGAGCGCCAGCGAACCGGTGTCGCCCATGAAGATCTTGGCCGGCGAGGTGTTCCACCACAGGAAGCCGAGGCAGGCGCCCATCAGCGCGGACGCGATGACCGCGAGGTCCAGCGGATCGCGCACCTCGTAACAGGCGCTGGGGTTGGTCAGGGTCTCGCCGTTGGCGCAGGACTCCTGGAACTGCCAGACGCCGATGAACGTGTAGGCGCCGAAGACGAGGACGGAGGCGCCGGTGGCGAGACCGTCCAGACCGTCCGTCAGGTTCACGCCGTTGGACATCGCGAGGATCATGAACAGTGCCCAGACGACGAACAGCACCGGGCCGATCGTCCAGCCGAAGTCCGTGATGAACGACAGCTTCGTGGAGGCCGGGGTGTTGCCGCGCGAGTCGGAGAACTGCAGCGAGAGCACCGCGAAGGCGATACCGACGATCAGCTGGCCGGCCATCTTCGCCTTCGCCCGCAGACCCAGCGAACGCCGCTTGACGATCTTGATGTAGTCGTCGAGGAACCCGACCAGACCCATGCCCGTCATCAGGCCGAGCACCAGCAGACCCGAGTAGGTCGGGGGCTTGCCGGTGATCACCTTGGACAGGAAGTACGCGGCGATCGTCGCGAAGATGAAGGCGATGCCGCCCATGGTCGGCGTACCGCGCTTGCTGGCGTGCTCGCGCGGGCCGTCGTCGCGGATGTACTGGCCGTAGCCCTTGCGCGCCAGCAGCTTGATCAGCAGCGGCGTACCGACCAGCGTCAGGAAGAGGCCGATCACACCCGCGAACAGGATCTGATTCATCATCGGGCGGCGACCTCACCCTCGGTGCCGGTCGCGAGCAGCGCCTGCGCGACGCTCTCGAGGCCGACCGAACGGGACGCCTTCACGAGTACGACGTCCCCCGGGCGCAACTCGCTGCGCAACAGGTCGACCGCCGCCTGTGCGTCGGACACGTGCACCGACTCCTCACCCCACGAACCCTCGTTATATGCGCCCAGTTGCAGCCAGGCGGCTTCCCTGCCCCCGACCGCGACGAGCTTGCCGACATTGAGCCGGACGGCGAGCCGTCCGACCGCGTCGTGCTCGGCGAGCGCCTCGTCCCCGAGCTCGGCCATCTTGCCGAGCACCGCCCACGTCCGGCCCCCCTTGCCCATGGCCGCGAGCGCGCGCAGGGCGGCTCGCATGGACTCGGGGTTCGCGTTGTAGGCGTCGTTGACGATCGTCACGCCGTCCGGGCGCTCGGTGACCTCCATCCGCCAGCGGGAGAGGGAGCCCGCCTCGGAGAGCGCGGTGGCGATCTCTTCCGCGGACATGCCCAGCTCATGGGCGACGGCGGCCGCTGCGAGCGCGTTCGACACGTGGTGCTCACCGTACAGGCGCATGGTCACATCGCTGCACCCGGAGGGTGTGTGAAGGCTGAAGGAGGGCTGTCCGCTGTCCGTGAGTCGCACGTTCTCGGCCCGAACGTCCGCTTCGCCGGACTCTCCGAAAAAGACCGTCTTCGCCTTCGTACGGGAGGCCATGGCCCGGACCAAGGGGTCGTCGGCGTTGAGGATCGCGACGCCGCCCTCGGCGGCCGCCGGGAGACTCTCGACGAGCTCGCCCTTTGCCTGTGCGATCTGTTCACGGCCGCCGAACTCGCCGATGTGCGCGGAGCCGACGTTGAGGACGAGGCCGATCCGCGGGGGCGTCAGATCGGCGAGGTAGCGGATGTGGCCGATCCCGCGGGCGCCCATCTCGAGCACGAGGAACTTCGTCTCCTCGGTCGCGGACAGGGCGGTCAGGGGCAGCCCGATCTCGTTGTTGAGCGAGCCCGGCGTGAAGACGGTGGGCGCCTTGCGCCGCAGGACCTGCGCGATGAGGTCCTTGGTGCTGGTCTTGCCGGCCGAGCCGGTGAGCGCGACGAGGGTCGCGCCGAGCTTGCGTACGACGTGCCGGGCGAGGGCGCCCAGCGCCGCCTGGACGTCGTCCACGACGATCGCGGGGACGCCGACGGGGCGCGAGGCCAGTACGGCCGCCGCGCCCGCCTCGACGACCGCGGCCGCGTACTCGTGGCCGTCCACGCGTTCGCCGACGAAGGCGACGAAGAGGCTGCCGGGCACCACCTCGCGGGAGTCCCGGACGACCGGTCCGGTGACCTCCGCGGACGGATCCGGTATGTCGTGCGTCTGCCCGCCGACGACTGCTGCGATCTCGGCGAGGGAGAGGGCGATCACAAGTTCATCCCTGGGTCTGCTGGATAGCTTCGCGAAGCACCTGGCGGTCGTCGAACGGACGGACCACCCCGGCGATGTCCTGGCCCTGCTCATGGCCCTTGCCCGCGACCAGCACGGTGTCCCCGGCGTGCGCGCGGGCGACGACGGCGGCGATCGCGGCGGTCCGGTCCTCGAAGAGGAGGACGTCGCCGCGCTCGTGCGCGGGCACGGACGCCGCGCCCTGGAGCATCGTCGCGAGGATCGCGAGGGGGTCCTCGGAGCGGGGGTTGTCGGAGGTCAGTACGGCGGTGTCGGCCAGCCGGGCCACGGCGGCCCCCATCGGGACGCGCTTGGTGCGGTCCCGGTCGCCGCCGCAGCCGAGGACGACGTGCAGCCGGCCCTTGGTGACCTTGCGCAGCGCCTTCAGGACCGACTCGACGGCGTCCGTCTTGTGGGCGTAGTCGACGACGGCGAGGTAGGGCTGACCGGCGTCCACGCGCTCCAGCCGGCCCGGCACGCCCGGCACCGCGGCCACACCGTCGGCGGCGGTCCGCGGGTCGATGCCCGCGGCGGCGAGGGAGACGATCGCGGCGAGGGTGTTCGCCACGTTGAAGGAGCCCGGCAGCGGCGACCTGGCGGCGACCCGCACCCCGTCCGGGCCCACGGCGGTGAACGTCGAGTCCAGCGGGCCGATCTCGACGTCGACCGCGCGCCAGTCGGCGTCCGGGTGGCCCTCGGCGGAGAAGGTGACGACCGGCACCTCCGCCTCCCGGATCAGCCGGCGGCCGTACTCGTCGTCGAAGTTGACCACGCCGAGTTTGCTGCGTTCCCGGGTGAACAGCCGCGCCTTGGCCTGGAAGTAGTCCTCCATGCCGGAGTGGAACTCCATGTGCTCCGGGCTGAGGTTGTTGAAGACGGCGATGTCGAAGACGCAGCCGTCGACCCGTCCCAGGACCAGGGCGTGGCTGGAGACCTCCATGGCGACCGCCTCGACGCCGCGCTCGCGCATGACCGCGAACAGGGCCTGCAGGTCGGTGGCTTCGGGGGTGGTGCGCTCGGACTTGATCCGCTCGTCACCGATGCGCATCTCGACGGTGCCGATCAGGCCGGTGGACCTGACCGGCTTGAGGCCGCCCTCGATGAGGTACGCCGTGGTGGTCTTGCCCGAGGTGCCGGTGATGCCGATCTGGAGCAGGTCGCGGCCCGGGGCGCCGTAGATCGTGACGGCCAGTTCGCCCATCCGTCCGCGCGGGTCGTCGGCCACCAGGACCGGCAGGCCGGTCGCGGCGGCGCGCTCCGCGCCGGTGGGGTCGGTCAGGACGGCGACCGCGCCCAGGCCCGCGGCCTGGGTGACGAAGTCGGCGCCGTGCAGGCGGGCGCCCGGCAGGGCGGCGTACAGGTCGCCGGGACGGACCGCGCGCGAGTCATGGGTGATGCCCGTGACCTCGACGGCGGCGCCCCCCGGCTGCTCGACACCCAGCTGGTCGGCGAGCTCCGCGAGGGGTGTGGCGGAGACCTGGGCCGGCCGCGGCGGTCCCGGATAGGTCACGGAAGCGCCCTTCTGGGTGGTTTGGGACTGATCAGCGTGTGGCACGGCGGTGAGCGTACCGGGCGTACCCGCCTGCGGGCGAAGCGAGGGCGCGGACGCGGCGGCGGGCGGTGCGGGCTTCCCGGGGTCGGGAGTGATCATGGTCACGGGCTGGTTCCTGGCTTGTTCGGCGCTGAACAGTGACGGGGCGGGGGTCGGGGCGGGCGGTACGGGAGGTCAGGGGGTGAAGGCGACCGGGAGGCTCGCGGCCTTGGCGCCGGTCGGCCGGATCTGCAGGGTCTTCAGAGAGAACTCCATGACCTGCTTGAAGACGGGACCGCAGATCTGGCCGCCGAAGTAGCTGCCCTGGGTGGCGTTCTGGATGGCGCAGTACACGGTGACGCGGGGGTTGTCGGCGGGCGCGAACCCGGCGAACGACGAGGTGTAGCCCTTGTAGGTGCCGGTGGCCGGGTCGACCCGGTTGGCGGTGCCCGTCTTGCCGGCGACGCGGTAGCCGGGGATGCGCGCCTTGGCGCCCGTGCCCTCCTGGTCGTCCACGACCGACTCCAGCATCTGGGCGAGGGTCTTCGCCGTCTTCTGGCTGACGACCCGGGTCTTGGCGGGCGCCTCGGCGGGGGTGAAGCGGCCGTCCGGGCCCTTGGTGCCGCGGACCAGGGTGGGCTCGACCCGGACCCCTCCGTTGGCGATCGTCGAGTACACGGAGGCCGCCTGGAGCGCGTTGAGGGACATGCCCTGGCCGAAGGGGATCGTGTACTGCTGCGAGGTCGACCACTTGCCGGGCTGGGCCAGGATGCCCTTCGTCTCGCCGGGGAAGCCGAGTCCGGTGTGGCTGCCGATGCCGAACTTGCGCAGGTACGAGTAGAGCACCTGGTTGGCCTGCGCCTGCGTCTTGCCGAGCTGGCCGGTGGCCAGGATGGTGCCGATGTTGCTGGACTTGGCGAGCACGCCGTTGAGCGTGAGGTACCAGGTGGGGTGGTCGATGTCGTCCTGGAAGAGCCGGTCGCCGCGGTGCAGCCGGTTGGGCACGGTGACGTGCGTCAGCGGCGTGGCGGCGTTCTCCTCCAGCACGGCGGCCATCGACATGACCTTGGCCGTGGAGCCGGGCTCGTAGGCGTCCTGCACGGAGGCGTTGCCCATGGCCGCGGAGTCGGCCTGCGAGAGGTCGTTGGGGTCGAAGCCGGGCGAGTTGGCCATGGCGAGGATCTCACCGGTGCGGTTGTCCTGGACGATGACGTAACCGCGGTCCGCCCGGGACTCCTTCACCTGCTCGGTGATGGCGTTCTGCGCGGCCCACTGGATGTCGCGGTCGATGGTCAGCTCGACGTCGGAGCCGGGCACCGCGGGGGTCTCGGTGGAGCCCACGGTGGGCACCTGGCGGCCGCCGGACTGGGCGTAGCGGATCTTGCCGTCCTTGCCGGTCAGGGTCGCGTTCAGCTGCTGCTCGACACCGCCGCCGCCGTTGCCGTCGGCGTTGACCCAGCCCAGTATCCCGGCGGCGAGGTTGCCGTTGGGGTACACGCGCTTGCTGCTGGGAACGGAGAAGACGCCGGCGAGGACGTTGACGGTGGTGCTGTCCGTCTCCGCCTTGGTGGACAGCGCCGACCTCAGGTCCTTGATCTGCTTCCAGACCTGCGGGGTCTGCCGGCCCGCCAGCTTGACGTAGCGCAGGCCCGCGTCCTTCGGCCGCAGCTTCTTGACGAGCGCGGACTGCTCCTGGCCGAGGATCGGCGCGAGGAGGGCGGCCGCCTGCTCGGGGGCGTCGCCGACCTTCAGCTGCGCGCGCGTGAACATCGTGGGGTCGGCCGTGATGTCGTAGGCGTCCACGCTGGTCGCGAAGGCCACGCCGGTGCGGTCGGTGATCTCGCCGCGCTCGGCGGCCAGCACCTGGCCGACGTACCGGTTCTGCTCCGCCTTGGCGGCATAGGCGCTCGCGTCGACGGCCTGCACCTGGAGCAGCCGGACGACGAAGGCGATCAGCACCAGGGCCAGCGCGAGGCCGACCATCCGCAGGCGCGGGCGGGGGCTGCCGAGCCGGATGGAGCGCTGGGCCGGGGGGCGTGGCGCGGCTGCGGCCGGGCGACGGGCGGGACGGGCGCCGGGGCCCGGGCGCCGCTGGGCGGCCCCGGGGCGGGAGGGCCGGGCGGGGCCGGGCACGCGCCGGCGCGGCGGTTCCCTGTCGGACACTTCCGTCACCTGCCGGGATTCTCGGGGATGGCTTCGGTCGGGGCGGCGCTCGGGGCCGGAGGGCCGGTCGGCTCGGCCGGCTCGGAAAGGGGGCTCGGCGGGGGCGTCCCGGGGGACGGCGGCGCCTCGTCCGTCCGGGAGAGCGGGATGGCCTCCGGCGGCTGCACGGCGGCGGGGGCCTCCTCCAGGGACTGCTGGGCGGCGGCCGAGGGGACGCCCTTCACGGTGCCGTCGGGGTTCAGGAAGGCCGGGTCTCCGCCGGGGACCATGCCGAGTTCACGCGCGCGGCGCTGGAGGGCGTCGGGGGCGGAGTACGAGTCGATGTCCCGCTGGAGCCCTTGCTCCTCGTCGGTGAGGCTCTTGGTGTCCTTCTGGAGGTCGTCCATCTTGAACGAGCCCTCGCTGAGCGCGGAGTTCAGCACGAGCAGTCCGATGAGCCCGCCGCCCAGGAGGAGGACGACAAGAAGGACGAACGGGGTCCGGGCGGCCTGCCGCGGGCCGGCCGGGAAAAGCCGCGCGAGCCGGGCGGCCCTCCCCTTCAGTTCGGGTTTCCTACTCACTCGGCCTCCCCCGGGTCGGAATTCCGAACCCTCGGCTCACGCCCGTCATTCGATGGACTCCCTGATCCGCTCGGCCCCGCGCAGGCGCGCCGGGGCGGCACGCCGGTTCTCGGCGATCTCTTCCTCGGTGGGAAGTTCGGCACCGCGGGTGAGCAGCTTGAGCCTCGGCTGGTAGCGCTCGGGGACGACCGGCAGCCCCGGCGGCGCGGTGTTGGCGGCGCCGGCCGCGAACACCTGCTTCACCAGCCGGTCTTCGAGCGAGTGGTACGACAGGACGGCGATGCGCCCGCCCACGTCGATCGCCTCCACGGCGGCCGGGATCGCCCGCTCCAGGACGGAGAGTTCGCCGTTGACCTCGATGCGCAGCGCCTGGAAGGTGCGCTTGGCCGGGTTGCCGCCGGTGCGCTTGGCGGCCTGGGGAAGGGCGTTGCGGATCAGCTCGACGAGCCGCGCGCTGTTGGTGAACGGCTCCTTCTCGCGCTCGCGCACCACCGCGGAGACGATCCGCTTGGCCTGCTTCTCCTCGCCGTACGCCCGCAGGATCCGCACCAGTTCACCGGGCGGGTACGTGTTCAGGACCTCGGCGGCGCTGACTCCGGTCGTCTGGTCCATCCGCATGTCGAGCGGGGCGTCCTGCGCGTAGGCGAAGCCGCGGTCGGCCTCGTCGAGCTGCATGGAGGAGACGCCGAGGTCGAACAGGACGCCCTGCACGCGCGCGATGCCGAGCCGGTCCAGGACTTCGGGCAGCTCGTCGTAGACGGCGTGGACGAGGGTGGCGCGGTCGCCGAACGGGGCGAGGCGCTCGCCGGACAGGCGCAGCGCCTCCTTGTCGCGGTCCAGGGCGACGAGCCGGGCCTCGGGGAACTGCGTCAGCAGCGCCTCGCTGTGGCCGCCGAGGCCGAGCGTGCAGTCGACCACCACCGAGCCGGGCCGCTGGAGGGCGGGGGCCAACAGGTCCAGGCACCGCTGGAGCATCACCGGGACGTGTCGACTGTGACTCAAGGGGCCCTCTCAGATCCGGCGGGTGTACGCATCGCCGGGTCCCCGCCCCCTGAGGAAGGGAAGGCCTGCCGGCGCCGCGGGGAGATCTCCGGCGGCCGGGCCGGGGTCTCACGGGGTTCAGTCCAGCAGGGAGATCGTCGCCTCCCGCTTCGCGTCACTTTAGTCCACGGTGTCTCGCGGTCAATCAACCGGCCTGCGCGGCGCGGCCGAGGGGAGGCCCGCTCCCCGTCTCCTCTGTGGCTTACCTCACAAAGAGCACGTGATGACACTCTTTTTCCGTTCTCACAGCAGGCCCGGAACGCGCGTGACCAGTACCGTCATCGGTATGACGACTTCTGCATCGGTTCCCGCTCGGCCCGAAGGCGCCATAACGGACGGCACCGTCACCGACCGCCTCGTCGAGGCGAACGAACGGTACGCGGCGGCCTTCTCCGACCCCGGCATGGACGCCCGCCCCGTCCTGCACGTCGCGGTCGTGGCCTGCATGGACGCCCGCCTCGACCTGCACGCGGCGCTCGGCCTCGAGCTCGGCGACTGCCACACGATCCGCAACGCCGGCGGCGTGGTCACCGACGACGTGATCCGCTCGCTCACGATCAGCCAGCGCAAGCTGGGCACGCGCAGCGTCGTGCTCATCCATCACACCGGCTGCGGCCTCGAGGCGATCACCGAGGACTTCCGCACCGAGCTGGAGATGGAGGTCGGCCAGCGTCCGGCCTGGGCCGTGGAGGCCTTCCGTGACGTCGACCAGGACGTGCGGCAGTCGATGCAGCGGGTGCGCACCTCACCGTTCCTGCTGCACACCGACGACGTGCGCGGTTTCGTGTTCGACGTGAAGACGGGCCTGCTGCGCGAGGTCGACCCCGGATAGCCGCTCCCTCCACCCTGTGCGACCGTTCACGGATGCCGTCGTTCGCTGTCGTTTCGCTGTTGATTTCCCTACCGCGGACGCCCAAATAGTCATAACACCGACATATCGCGGACAGTTGTCCACAGGCGAGTGACACGAATCGGTAACGGCAGCAAGAATGCGGGTGTGACGTCACGCTGAGCAGTTCGTGCACGGCGTCCGTGATTCGGGGTGGGCCGGTTTGCCGCACAGAGCGTCGGCCCGGAGAAAGTTTGGGCCGAGGAGGGCCGGGTGACGACCTATGACGAGCGAGCGAGCCTCACAGATCTGACCGCCACTGCGGAGCGTGTCCGCAGTTCGGTGGAGGGAGTGATCGAGGGCAAGCCCGAGGTCGTACGGCTTTCGCTGACCGTGCTCCTCGCCGAGGGGCATCTGCTGATCGAGGACGTGCCGGGCGTCGGCAAGACGATGCTCGCCAAGGCGCTGGCGAAGTCCATCGACTGCTCGGTGCGCCGTATCCAGTTCACGCCCGACCTGCTGCCCTCGGACATCACCGGGGTGTCCATCTGGGACCAGCAGCGCCGGGAATTCGAGTTCAAGCCGGGCGCGATCTTCTCGCAGATCGTGATCGGCGACGAGATCAACCGCGCCTCGCCCAAGACGCAGTCGGCGCTCCTGGAGTCACTGGAGGAGCGCCAGGTCACCATCGACGGGACGACGTACGAGCTACCCAGCCCGTTCATGGTGGTGGCCACGCAGAACCCGGTCGAGATGGAGGGCACCTACCCGCTGCCCGAGGCCCAGCGCGACCGTTTCATGGCCCGGGTCTCCATCGGCTACCCGAGCCCGGAGGCCGAGCTCCAGATGCTCGACGTCCACGGCGGGGTCAGCCCGCTGGACGACCTCCAGCCGGTGGCGCACGCCCACGAGATCGTGAAGCTGATCGACGCCGTCCGCGGTGTCCACGTCGCCGACTCGGTCCGCCGCTACGCGGTCGACCTGGTCTCCGCCACCCGGACCCACCCGGACCTCCGACTCGGCGCCTCCCCGCGCGCGACGCTGCACCTGGTGCGCGCGGCCAAGGCGACCGCAGCCCTCAGCGGCCGCGACTACGCGCTCCCGGACGACGTGCAGAACCTCGCCGTGGCCGTCCTGGCCCACCGGCTGCTGCCCACCGCGCAGGCGCAGCTGAACCGCCGCACGGCGGAGCAGGTGGTCGAGGAGATCATCCAGCACACCTCGGTGCCCGCGACCCCCCAGCAGCACGGGTACGGCCTGGGCCACGGCACACAGACGTACGGCCAGCAGTCGCGGAGGCTGTGATGACCGCCGGGGGGACCGGACAGCCGTTCACCGGCCACGGGGAGAAGGGCGAGAAGGGCGGCGTGCGCACCGCCCTGGCCGGTCTGACCACCCGCGGCCGCTCCTTCCTGGCCGCCGGCGTCGCCGCCGCCGTCTGCGCCTATGTGCTCGGACAGCCCGACCTGCTGCGGGTCGGGCTGCTGCTGGCCGCGCTGCCGCTGATCTGCGCGGCCGTGGTCTACCGCACCCGCTACCGGGTCGCCGGCAGCCGTCGGCTCTCCCCCGCACGGGTGCCCGCCGGCAGCGAGGCCCGGGTCCACCTGCGGATGGACAACGTCTCGCGGCTGCCGACCGGCCTGCTGATGCTCCAGGACCGGGTGCCGTACGTGCTCGGCCCGCGCCCCCGCTTCGTCCTGGACCGGGTCGAGGCGGGCGGCCGCCGCGAGGTGTCCTACCGGGTCCGCTCCGACCTGCGCGGCCGCTACCCGCTGGGCCCGCTCCAGCTGCGCCTGAGCGACCCCTTCGGCATGTGCGAACTCACCAGGGCCTTCTCCACCTACGACACGCTGACGGTCATCCCGCGCGTCGAGTCGCTGCCCCCGGTCCGCCTGAGCGGCGAGGCCAAGGGGTACGGCGACGGGCGCCAGCGCGCGCTGGCGCTGGCCGGCGAGGACGACGTGATCCCGCGCGGCTACCGCTACGGCGACGACCTGCGCCGCGTGCACTGGCGCCTGACCGCCCGCTACGGCGAGCTGATGGTGCGCCGCGAGGAGCAGCCGCAACGCTCCCGCTGCACGGTGCTGCTGGACACCCGGGGCCTCTCCTACCAGGGCGCGGGCCCGGACTCGGCCTTCGAATGGGCGGTCTCGGGCGCCGCCTCCGTGCTGGTGCACATGCTGGAGCGCGGCTTCTCGGTGCGGCTGCTGACGGACACGGGCAACTCGGTGCCCGGCGAGGGCTCCGACGGGTTCGCCGGCGCGAGCCAGGAGTCGGCGGACGCGGCCGGGCTGATGATGGACACCCTGGCGGTGGTCGACCACTCCGACGGCACGGGGCTGTCCCGGGCGTACGACGTGCTGCGCGGCGGCAACGAGGGACTGCTGGTGGCCTTCCTCGGCGATCTCGACGAGGAGCAGGCGGCGGTGGCCGCGAAGATGCGCCAGCGCAGCGGAGGCGCGGTCGCCTTCCTGATGGACGGCGACAGCTGGGGGCGTGAACCGAACGGCGCACCCCATCCGATGAACAGGCAGGAGGAGCGGCTGCGGATGCTGCGCGAGGCGGGCTGGACGGCCCTGAGCGTGCCGCGGGGCGCTTCGCTGAACGAGCTGTGGCGCCAGGCGGACCGCGAGCGGGCGGGCGTGCTGACGGCCGGCGGGACGAACGGCGGGGAGGGATGGTCATGAGCGGGCGGGCCCGACTGACGCTGTGCTCGGCGGCGGCGACGCTGATGGCCTCCTGCGCCCTGCTGCCCCTCGTCACCCCGGCGACCTGGCTCCTCCAGGCGGCGTTCCTGCTGGCGGTCCAGTCCGGGGTGGGCGCGGCGACCCGGCGGGTGCCGCTGGCCCGGCCGCTGACCGTGGCCGCCCAGACCCTGGTCACGCTGATGCTGCTGACCCTGCTCTTCGCCCGGCAATACGCCCTCGCCGGTCTGGTCCCCGGCCCGGAGGCCTTCCGCCACTTCGGCGACCTGCTCCAGGCGGGCACCGACGACGTGGGGCGGTACGCGATCCCGGCCCCGCTGTCCGACGGCATCCGGCTGATGGTGATCGGCGGGGTGCTGGTGATCGGTCTGGCGGTGGACACCCTCGCGGTGACCTACCGCAACGCGGCCCCGGCCGGCCTGCCGCTGCTGGCGTTGTACTCGGTCGCCGCGGGTCTGTCCGACGGGGTGACCGACTGGCTGTGGTTCCTGGTCGCCGCGGCCGGATATCTGATGCTGCTGCTCGCCGAGGGCCGGGAACGGCTCTCGCAGTGGGGCCGGGTCTTCGGCGGGACCCCGCGGGCTCCGGGCGGCGCGCCCGGCCCCGTGGCTCCGGTGCGCACCGGCCGGCGCATCGGGATGGCCGCGCTGGGCGTCGCCCTGGTGGTGCCGCTGCTGCCGCTGCCGGCCGTCCAGGGCGGTCTGCTGGACGGGGCGGGCACCGGAGTCGGCGCGGGCAACGGCAGCGGGGGCACGATCTCCGCGGTCAACCCGCTGGTGTCGCTGCGCGACAGCCTGAACGTGGACGAGGACCGCACGGTCCTGACCCTGCGCACCACCACCAGCAACATCTCGGACCTGTACCTGCGGATCGTGTCGCTGGACGACTTCGACGGCACGACGTGGAAACCGGCGAAGCGTCACATCATCGCCGTGCCGGACGAGTTCCCCACGCCCACCGGGCTGGGCCAGGACGTCAAGCGCACGGAGGTCACGACCCGGATCGCGGCGGCCGCCAGTTACGGCCAGGACTGGCTGCCGATGCCGTACCCGCCCAGCAGCGTGCAGATCAAGGGCAACTGGCGGTACGAGCCGGTCGGCATGACCCTGGTCGGCGACCACGGCCAGAAGACCAGCGGCAAGACGTACCAGGTGACGAGCCTCGACGTGCAGCCGACGGCGGAGCAGCTGGCCTCGGCGCCCGAGGCGCCCGGCTCGGTGAAGAGCACCTACACCAAGGTCCCGGACTCCCTCCCCGCGGTGGTGGCGCAGCAGGCCAGGGCGATCACCCAGGGCGCCGCGGGCGACTACGAGAAGGCGGTCGCGCTCCAGGACTACTTCGCGGTGACGGGCGGCTTCGAGTACGACACCGAGGTCGAGGTCGGCAACGGCCCCACCGCGATCGCCCGCTTCCTGAAGGACAAGCAGGGCTTCTGCGTCCACTTCTCGTTCGCGATGGCCGCGATGGCCCGCACGCTGGGCATACCGGCCCGGGTGGCGGTGGGCTTCGCGCCCGGTTCCCCGCAGGCGGACGGGTCGCTGTCGGTCGGTCTGAAGGACGCGCACGCCTGGCCGGAGCTGTACTTCGAGGGCGTCGGCTGGACCCGTTTCGAGCCGACCCCGACCCGGGGCTCGACACCCACGTACACGCTGCCGGACAGTTCGGGCGAGGCGGTTCCCGACCTGCCGCAGGCCTCCCGCTCGGCGGACGCGGTGCCCTCGACCGAGCCCTCGGCGAGCACGAGCTGCTCGGCCCAGGACAAGAAGCTCGAGGGCTGCGCCGCCGCGCTGCCGCTGGATCCGACCGAGCAGGACGGCGGCGGCACCCCCTGGTACGGGATCGCCGGATGGACACTGCTGGGCGCGGCCGCGCTCGCCCTCCCGCTGCTGCCGATGCTCTGGCGGCTGAGACGGCGTGCGGTGCGGCTGGCGTCCGCCCAGCACTCCGCGGCCTCGGCGGCCGGGGCGCCCCCGGGCCGGCGCAAGGACGGCGGGGACGGCCGGCAGCCGGGCGACACCGGTCCCGGGGTGCTGCTGGACGTGCCGCCGCAGGAGGCCGGTGAGGCGGCCGCCGAGCACGTGCTGGCGGTCTGGCGCGAGCTCACCGACACGGCCTGGGACTACGGCATCGAGCCGGACGACGCGCTGACCCCACGGCGGGCGGCCGCGCGGATCGTCCGGATCGGGGAGCTGGACGAGACGGTGGGCCGTTCGGTGCACCGGGTCGCGGGCGCCGTGGAGCAGGTGCTGTTCGCTCCGGAGCCGAGAGCGGAGGCGGGCCTGGCCGACGAGGTGCGCAAGGTGCGGGGGGCCCTGCGCGAGCGGGTCGGCTGGACCACGCGGGTACGTGCCGTCGTGGCGCCGCGTTCCGCCATCCGTGCGATCTGGGACCTCAACGACCGCTGGACGGCCCTCAAGGCGTCCTGGTCGGCCCGTCTGGCGACTCTCGTGCGCCGCCCGTCCGGTCGGCAGGGCGAGCAGCCGAGCGCCTGAGGAAGGGCCGGGCCGGCCTCCCGACGGAGGGCCGGGCTCGGCCCGCACCACGCCCGCGCCCGGCCCGCACCACGCCCGCGCACGGCCCGGGCAATGCCTGAGCCCGGCACGAGTCACGCCTGAGCCCTGTTCGAGCAGGAGCGGCCCCGGGCCGAGCAGCAGCGGGCCCGGGCCGAGCAGGAGCAGGAGCGGGCCTAACAGGAGCAGGAGCATGAGCGGCTCCGGGCCGAGCAGCAGCGGGCCCGGGGCCGGGCAGGACATCACACGGGTGCCGGACTCCGGCCGGGCAGCGCCCACGGCGAAGCCCGGCCGCCCGTCCCGGGCCTGACCGGGCCTAACCGGGCCCGGGCCGAATCGGGGCCGGGCCGCATCGGGGCCGGGCCGCATCGGGGCCGGGCCATGCGGAGCCGAAACCGGCCCGGGAGCGCGCGCAGGCCCGGCATGGGCGGCGCAGGTGGTCACAGGGCTCTGCAGGGGCCTGGGACGCGGGTCGCGGTGACCGCGAAGCCCCGGTGGTAGCGGGGAAGCGGCAGGGCACGGGCAAATGTCGAGGGGGGGGCCCCCCCGCCCGGGGGGGGCCCCCCCCCCCCCCACCCCCGGCGGGGGGGTGGTGGGGGGGCAGATGCCCCCCAGCGCGGAACCGCGGCGCCGCCCGCGCAGCTCGAACCCGTCCAACAAGGGGGGGGTCTTCCCGG